>DATNNX010000021.1:0-20920 GCA_035601615.1 Xanthobacteraceae bacterium | reverse complement strand
GTCCGGCCGCTCCAGGGGCGACATGTGCCCTGCCCCATCGATCCTGTGAAGGACGGCGCCGGGGATATTCTCCGCCAACAGCCGGGCAGCGTTGCGGCAGATGTAGTCGTGCTGGCCCAGCATGACTAGCGTGGGCGCTTTGATGGCTTGCAGCGCGTGACGCATGCGGAAGAGCGATCTCCGCTGCGCCAGCACTTGCGAGAGGGTGTGCCGCAATCCGACGAGTGGCGTTGCGCGAATGAGCCCCGCCATGTGGCGGCGAAAGCGTGGGCCGCGATTTGCGTAGAACTTGAACAACTCGCTCCGCAGCATGTCCGGCAACAATTCGTCCCATCCGGTGCGTTCGGCAAAATCGACCCAGCGCCGTGCCAGCCACTGGATGCGCCAAGCGTCGTCCGCACCCGAACCCACGTCGGCGAGGACGAGATGCGTGATCCGCTCGGGCCTTGCGGCTGCAAGCGCAAGCGCCGGGCCCCCTCCCATCGAAAAGCCGACAACGGCAACCTTGTCGCACGCGAGCGCATCGAGGATGCCGGCAAGGTCGCGCGCGAGATGAGCAGCGGAATAGCGGCTGGGGTCGTCAGGCGCGTCGCTCTCCCCGTGGCCACGCTGGTCGTAGGTGATGACCGTGTGGCGATCGGATAGTTTTAGCCGCTGGTGAAACCACATCCGCTGTCCGCAGGCGAGGCCGTGCACGAGCATCACGGGCTTGCCGCAGCCGGTGATGCGACAGGCAAGCTCGATGTCGCCGACTGGAATGCGGCGCGAGACCTCAGCCATGCCCATCGCCGCAGGTGGTCCTCGCTTCGCTCAAGCGGTCGTGATGCCACAAGACGGGCGGCGACAGCTCTTCCCGCCCAGTCGCGATGCTGACAGTCTAGGTAGGAGGCGGGGACGGCGAAAGGGCGTCGTTCCGCCATAGCCTTTGTCTGCTTATTCGCGGCGGAAGATCTTGGGTCTCGACATGCGGTTTGCGTTGGTGATTTGTCTAGCGATTGCGGGCCTGTCGTCGGCGACGCTCGTCCCGGCGCCCGCGCTGGCCGAGGTGGTCTGCAGCGGACACAGATTGCTGTCGAGCCCGCGACCGGAATCGAGTTGCAGCAGTCTCAAACCCCGGATTTACCCGTCCCCTGACGGCGCACTGCGCGCGCTCGTGCTCCCGGTCGATGTGAGCCTCTATGCTACGCCGGATATGGAAAGTCGCGTCGTGATTCGGACCAGCAACGGCGATACCGTGACCTCGAAGGATTATTCATCGCCGCGCGGCACCAACGGCTACTACGTCGTCAATGCAAAATGGTCGCCCGACTCGCAGTTCTTCGTCTACAGCATGTCATCATCGGGTGGTCATTCACCCTGGTCTTTTCCGATGATGGCGTACAGCCGGGAGAAAAAACGCATCGCTCCATTTAGCGACATGATCGACGGCAAGCCGACGCTTTCGGCAGATTTCCACTTTGACGGCGCGCATCGGCTCGTCGCCGAGACGTGGAAAGCACCCGGGTCGTTGGACCATAAGGTTCCTGTGACGGTCGATCTCGAGGATGCGTTCGGCAAGCTGCCGGCTTCGGATTAGCGGTTGAAGCAAATCGGGGCGAGACGCGAAACTCAACCAGCTTCCTCGCGCCGTTGAGCGTGTATTCCTCGCCACGCGGCCGCAGGCGGCACGGGTAGATCCAGGTTCTCGCGCAAGGTCTTTCCCGTATAGGCCGTGCGGAACAGGCCGCGCCGCTGAAGCTCGGGCACCACGAAGCGAACGAAATCCTCGTAGGCTCCGGGAACATGGGTCGCGGAAACGACGAACCCGTCGCAAGCGCGCTCGACGAACCATTGTTCGAGCTGATCACAGATCTCTTTCGGACCGCCGACGATGGGATCGTGCACGCGGCCGCGGCCGGTATAGTGAATGAACTCTCGCACCGTCGGATTTTTGTTGCCGCTCGCGCGCACGACCCGGTCGCGGATCGCCTGCAGGCCGGAAATTGCCGCCATCTCTTCGTCGGTGAACGCCTCGTCCATGCCTTTGGTCGAGAAGTCGAAGTTGAGCGCTTCCGAGAGAAGCGAGAGCGCATCGATCTCGAGCGGCAGCTTGTTGATGACGCCCCACTTGTCCTCGGCTTCCATCCTGCTCGCGGCGGCCACCGTGTTGATCAGATGCGTGATCTTGACCTCCTCGGGATTGCGGCCGCAGCCGGCAACCTCCGCCTTGAATCCCGCATAGTCGCGCTTGCCGACAGCAATGTTCGGGTAGACGACGAAGATCAACTCGCCCCATTGCGCTCCGAAGCGCTTGCCGCGGCCGCTCTGGCCCGCCTGGATGATGACCGGATGGCCTTGCGGGGAGCGCGGCACGGTGAACGGCCCGCGTGAGCGGAAGAAGCGGCCCTTGTGATCGAGGCGATGGATTTTGTCGGGATGGGCGAACAGGCCGGCCGCCTTGTCCTGGACGATCGCGTCGTCCTCCCAGCTGTCCCAGTGCCCGAACACCACCTCCATGAATTCGTCGGCCCGATCGTAGCGCAGGTCGTGCTCGATCACCTCGTCGCGGCCCATGTTCTGAGCTTCGCCGTCATTCAATGAGGTGACGACGTTCCAGGCCGCGCGCCCGTCTGTCATCAGATCGAGCGTGGCGAACAGGCGAGCCACATGGAACGGCTCGTAATAGCTCGTCGAATAAGTTGCGCCGAGACCGAGCCGCTCGGTCGCCATGCCCATGACCGTGAGCACGGTCACCGCGTCCATCTTCACGCAACGGATGCCGTGGCGGACCGTGTGCGCGTGGTCATGTCCGTAAATGTCCGGCATCGAAAGCCGGTCATCGAAAAAGCCGAGATGGAATTTGCCTTCCTCGAGCACCCGCCCGATATGCCGGTAGTAGTCCGCCGACCAGGCATCCATACGCGACTGCGGGTGGCGCCAGGAGCACGGAAGATTGGTGCAATTCTGTGCCTGCAGAAAAGCGACCAATGTCATCTGGCGCATCGTCAACCCGCCGAAATGTTACGCGCGCCGAAATAGGGGCGGCATTGATAACCGGAGTTCGCGCTAGACCTTCGCGAGCCTGCGCAAGCTGGCACCAAAGGGGAGAGCTCGTATGCCCAACCTATCGGATCGGAGCTAGGGTTGCAAAGTATCACTTGTCGAAGCCGAATCCATCTCCGTGCCCCGTGATTATGGGTTCGGCTTTCGCCGCCATCGCGCCTCGGCTGCAATGCCGAAAAGACTCGCTTTGATTTCTCAGGGCGCTCGGGCGATCTCGATCCCCGCCTCCCGAAACCGCTTGATGATCGCATAATGCAGATCGCTGCGCACGGAGAGGCTCTTTTCTACATCGGCGACGACGCACCGCAATTCGAATTCGAGCCCGGTATTCCCGAAGCCCAACAGGAATGCTCCGGCAGGTGGTGACTGCACGACTTGCGGATGAGCCCCCGCGATCTCGAGCAAGATAGCGCGCGCCTGAACCGGATCGCTGTCATAAGTCACGCCGATTTTGATCACGACACGGCCCAAGGTATTGGTGCGCGTCCAGTTCTTGACCACACCGGTGATGAATTCGGAGTTCGGAATGATGACGCTCGCCCGGTCAAACGTCTCGATCTCGGTTGCGCGAATACGAACGCGCCGCACCCATCCTTCTTCCCCCTTGACCACGATCGTGTCGCCGACGCGGATCGGCCGCTCGGTCAACAGAATGAGACCGGATACGAAGTTGGACACGACGGACTGCAGGCCAAAACCGATGCCGACGGAGAGGGCGCCGGCAATCAAGGCGATCTTCTGCAGATCGAAGCCGAGTCCCGTAAGTGCAATGCCGATCGCCGTGATCGCGCCGACATAGCCGAAGATCGTGACGATCGACAGCTGAAGACTTGGCTCCAATCTGGTTCGGGGCAGCAACTCCGTCTCGAGCCAGCGCTGTACAATGCGCGTAACGACCAGGAGCAGGAGGAGCAGGAAGGCGCCCGTCAGCATCGTTTCAAACGAAAGGTGGATCTCGCCGATCTTGAATCCAAACGGGATGTTGCGAACCGTGTCGAACAGGTCGGCGGTGGATACTTCCCAAGGGCCGATGATCAGGAGGAACGCCGCCAGGATCAGCATCACTCGAATGCCTGCCGAGAGCAGCGCGCCGCCAAAGCCAAGCGTGCCAGCGCTGATGCCAAGGCTTGCAGCGAGTGTCTGCCCTTTGGGGCTCTGCTCGCCGATCGTGGAAAACAGCGTCTGTGTGATCGCGAGCAGCAGATAGAGAGCCCCGAACGCTGCCGCGGCGACAATCACTCGCAACGCGACGAATGCGGCAAGGCCCGCATAACCCGCGACGAGCGCGAGGGCGATCAGCACCGCCAGCAGCAAGCCCAGCGGATGGGCCCAGGCCGCGACAACGAGCGGCTCCCCTCGCTCTTTGCGGATTTGCCGCAGCCGGACGACGAGATGGGCCAAAAAGCCCGCCGTTACCACTGCGAACAGTGCATTCGTGGCAACCGTGATGATCAGCGGCGCGAACAAGGTCTTGTGCGCCACCTGTGACACGATCAGCACGGCGAGCGCGCGCGCGGACCAGACCAGGTGATTGTGGTAGCAGAGCGCTGTGGCATCATCTTCCTGCACGAGGCGCCGTTGCGGCTCCCACGGTGCGAACAGGCCGCGGGCTACGCCGTAAGCGAAACTCGCCGCCGTGACGCCGGCAAGCAGCCCTTCCGCGATCTGTTCGACGCGGGCGGTCAAAAGGCCGAGCGCCTCGAATGCGAACAACGCGCCCGCAGTTGCCAGTGGCGTGCGGGCGGTGAACCAAACGAACACCCATAACGCCGCCCAAGCTTTGGCCGAACGGGTGTCCGTCGGAAAAGCGAGGAGTCGGGGGAACCACCATCGGCTCAAGATGATCGCAACTGCGATGATCGCGAGCGTGATCAAAACTGCCGCGCTCCAGGGAAGGCGGTCACCGCGTTCGGCCATCCACGCGTGGAACACCGCTCGTTCGTTGCGCAATTCGATCGGGAAAGCCCGCAGCGTGTCCATCCAAAAGAAGGGATCGAGCACGCTGGGGGTGCGGGCGAACAGCTCTCTGGCGTATAGCGAATGACGCTTCTGCGACACGCGCTCGCTCAATTGATCCGCTCTGAGGGAGAGAACTCTGGCCTGTTTCAATTCACCGTCGAGCTCGGCGAATTGTTTCGTCAGCTCCTCGCGCTGGCCGGCGATGTCGGCGCTCTCGGGCGGCGCATCCTTCGCGGGCGCGGGGCCGAGCTGCTTCACGCGCTCCTCCAGCTCATGAACGCGAGGCTCGAGCTCGTCGATGCGGGCGCGAAGTGTCTCCGTTGCCGTATTGAGCGTTTGCCGAAAACGCACGAGCGTTTCCGGCAAGACATCTTCGCTGTCGACGCCGGATTCGATCTCGTCCAGCGAGGCCTTGATCGACTCGAGCGAGGGCGGTTCGCTGGACTCTTCCCCCGCGGATCGATCGAGGACCGCGGCCGAAACGAGAAATGCGCCCGCGATGGCCAAACAAACGGCCTGCCGTCCCAGGGCAAGCCAAGTGCGCCTGATCGTCATAGGACCGTCTCCCCTCCTTGTGCGGGAATGCCACCGAGAGCCGTTTGCTCGCCTTGCGCGCTGCGCGAGAGCAGCGGCCGAGGCCAAGCCCCCCGGCGCCTTGATTCCCTCAAGACCCGCGTCTAAGACCCTGACCGGGCACGGAAAGCATGATCGTCCTGATCGACAATTACGACAGCTTCACGTTCAACCTGTTCCACTATCTGGGCGGACTAGGGGCGGACGTGGTGGTCTATCGCAACGACAAAATCGCAGCCGATCAGGTCGTGGCGATGGAGCCGGAGGCGATCGTGCTGTCGCCTGGTCCCCGCACCCCGCGCGACGCCGGCATCTGCCTCGAGCTCATCGCCAAGGCGGCGCCCGCGGTTCCCCTGCTCGGCGTGTGCCTGGGCCACCAAGCGATCGGGCAAGCCTATGGCGGCGCAGTGATCCGCGCTCCGGCGCAGGTTCACGGCAAGCTCTCGGAGATCAGGCACCAGGGCAACGGCATATTCCGCGGCATCAACGCGCCGTTCAAGGCAACGCGATACCATTCTCTCGTGGTCGAGCGGGCAAACTTGCCGCACGAGCTCACGGTCACCGCGGAGACCAGTGACCGTCTCATTATGGGATTGGCGCATCGTACATTGCCGGTGCACGGTGTTCAGTTTCATCCTGAGAGCATTGCCTCCGAGTACGGCCATCTCATGCTGCAGAACTTTCTCGACATCGCCGGCGCCTGGAACGCCGCGAGGGGCCGCGCGCCGACTGGCGTTCGGGCGAGCCGCCGTGTTTCGTGAGACGCCAAAGTGACCGAGGAACTCAAGGGATTGATCGCCAAGGCTGCGACCGGCGCTACGCTGAGCCGGGAGGAGGCTGCCCGTGGTTTCGACACCATGATGTCGGGCGAGGCGACGCCCTCGCAAATGGGCGCGCTCCTCATGGCGCTGCGCGTGCGCGGCGAAACGGTCGACGAGATCACCGGCGCAGTAAGCGCAATGCGCGAGAAGATGCTGCGGGTCGCAGCGCCGCCCGATGCCATCGACGTGGTCGGCACCGGGGGCGATGCCTCCGGCTCGTTCAACATCTCGACTTGTGCCGCCTTGATCGTGGCCGGCGCCGGCGTTCCGGTCGCCAAGCACGGCAACCGAGCGCTCTCGTCGCGCTCGGGCGCCGCCGATGTGCTCGCAGCGCTCGGCGTGAACATCGAGTTGACGCCGCAGGGCGTCACCCGCTGCATCAAAGAAGCCGGCATCGGTTTCATGTTCGCGCCCGCGCATCATCCGGCCATGAAGAACGTCGGCCCCACGCGGGTCGAGCTCGGTACCCGTACCATCTTCAATCTCCTGGGCCCGCTCTCCAATCCTGCCGGAGTCAAGCGACAAATGGTCGGCGTGTTCTCGCGCCAGTGGATCGAACCGCTCGCGCTGGTGCTGCAGAATCTAGGCTCCGAATCGGCCTGGGTCGTGCACGGCTCGGACGGCCTTGACGAGATCACCACGGCGGGGCCGACCTATGTGGCCGCCCTCGAGAGCGGCGCGGTGCGCACGTTCGAGATCACGCCCGAGGAGTTGGGGTTGCAACGGGTCAAGCCTGAGGCGTTGCGCGGCGGGAGTGCCAAGGAGAACGCGCAGGCGCTGCTCGACGTGCTCAAGGGCAAGGGCGGCGCTTTCCGCGACGTTGCCATCCTCAATGCAGCCGCGGCGCTGATGGTCGCGGCGCGTGCCAAGGATCTCAAAGGAGCGCTTACGCTCGCGCAGGCCTCCATCGATTCCGGCGAGGCCGCCACCCGGCTCCAACGTCTGGTCGCGATTTCGAATGCGTGAGAATCGGAAGATGGCTTTCCGCGCGCGCCACACCGGTCCAAGACCCGAGTAAATGCCCGATGGCGGACATTCTCACCGAGATCGAGGCCTACAAGCGCGAAGAGATTGCGGCGGCCAAGCGCGCCCGCTCCGTCGCCACGATCGAGGCCGATGCCAGATCGGCTCCTGCTCCACGCGGCTTTGCCGCTGGCATTCGGCGCGAACTTGCGGCAGGCAACTATGCCTTGATTGCAGAGATCAAGAAGGCGAGCCCCTCCAAAGGCCTGATCCGGGCGGAGTTCGACCCTGCCGCCTTGGCGCGCGCCTATGAAAGCGGGGGCGCGACTTGCCTCTCGGTGCTCACCGACGCGCCGTCTTTTCAAGGCAAGCCGGAACATCTCGGCGCAGCACGCGCTGCGACCAAGCTCCCGGTCCTGCGCAAGGATTTCATGTATGACGTGTATCAAGTCGCCGAGGCGCGAGCATGGGGCGCAGACTGCATCCTGATCATCATGGCCGCCGTCGACGACCACGCCGCCCAGGAGCTTGAACAGGCCGCGCAGGCATTCGGCATGGATGCCCTGCTGGAAGTACACGACGAAGCCGAGCTCGAACGGGCGCTTGGGATGCGCTCGCAGCTGATTGGGATCAACAATCGAAACCTCAAGACGTTCGAGACGACGCTTGCGGTCAGCAAGCGCCTGGCGCCGAGGATCCCAGCCGGCCGTATCGCCATCGGAGAGAGCGGCATCTTCTCCCCTGCCGATCTCGCATCGCTGGCGTCGATCGGCATCTCGGCTTTTCTTGTCGGCGAAAGCCTGATGCGCGAGCGCGACGTGGAAGCCGCGACACGCGCGCTCATTCGCAAGGAGCGCCGCGTCGGCGCCGCGGGGTGAGCGGTGGCGCGCGCGCCTCAACTCACTCATCTAAACCGCGGCGGCGAGGCACGCATGGTCGACGTGTCGGAAAAGGCCGCGACCGAACGCGTGGCCACCGCTGAAGGCCGCGTGGTGATGACGGCAAAAACGCTCGACGTCGTGCTTGCCGGCAACGCCAAAAAGGGCGACGTGCTGGGGGCTGCTCGCCTCGCCGGCATTATGGCGGCAAAACGCACGCACGAGCTGATCCCGCTCTGCCATCCCCTGCCCGTCTCGAACATCACCGTCGATATCGCGCCCGAGCGCAAGCTGCCGGGCCTTAACGTGCGCGCGCGCGTCAAGGTGACTGGCCGGACCGGGGTGGAGATGGAGGCATTGACCGCAGTCGCGGTCGCCTGCCTCACCATCTACGACATGGTAAAGGCACTCGAGCGCGGCATGCGCATCGAGGGCATCCGCCTGCTGGAGAAGCGCGGCGGCAGATCGGGACATTATCGAGCAAAGGAGTAGGCTCGTGGCGCTGATGCCGGTCGCAGAGGCGCTCACCCGCGTGCTCGCGGATGCGGAGCCGCTCGCGGCCGAGGCCACGCCGCTCGCGGACGCCCACGGGCGGGTGCTCGCCGCCGATGTCGTGGCGCTGCGCACCCAGCCCCCGGCCGATGTTTCCGCGATGGACGGTTACGCGGTGCGTTCGGCGGATGTCGCCAAAGTGCCGGTCAAACTCAAGATCATCGGGGAAGTCGCGGCCGGACATCCGTTTCGCGGCACGATCGGCGCCGGCGAAGCCGCGCGCATCTTCACTGGCGGTGTCCTGCCGCCGGGCGCCGACACGATCGTCATCCAGGAGAACACCTCGCGTGAGGGCGAGGCCGTCGTCGTCATCACCCCCTCTGGCAAAGGCAAGCATGTGCGCGTCGAGGGCCTCGATTTCAAAAGCGGCGCGGTGCTGCTCGCCAAGGGCCGTCGCCTCACCGATCGGGATCTTGCGCTCGCGGCGGCGATGAACCATCCCACCGTACCGGTGCATCGCTGTCCCAAGGTCGCGCTGCTGGCAACGGGGGATGAATTGGTCATGCCCGGCGGGACGCCTGGTTTCGGCCAAATCGTCTATTCGAACGGCTATGCCACCATGGCGGCCGCGCGCCAGGAGGGATGCGAGGTGGTCGACCTCGGCATCGTGCCGGATCGCCTCGTCGAGACCGCCGCTGCGGTACGTTGTGCACGCGATCTCGGTGCCGATATTCTCGTCACCTCGGGCGGCGCTTCGGTCGGTGATTACGACCTCGTGCGCGAGGCGCTGGCGAGCGAAGGACTCGCGCTGTCGTTCTGGAAGGTGGCGCTGCGTCCTGGCCGGCCGATGATGCATGGTCGGCTCGGCCGCATGCACGTCCTGGGGCTGCCGGGCAATCCAGTCTCCGCCTATGTCTGCACGGTGCTGTTCCTGCTTCCGCTCATTCGGCGGCTCGCAGGGCGCAGCGACGTCGTTCCCCCGACCGAGACGGCGCGCCTGGGCTGCGATCTGCCGGCAAATGACGAGCGCGCCGACTACCTGCGCGCGACGCTGGCGATTAGCCCCGACGGCGTTCCGGTCGCGACGCCGGCACCGGTCCAGGATAGCTCCATGCTCATGCCGCTTGCGCGCGCCGACTGTCTTCTCGTACGCGCGCCGCTTGCCCCGGCCGCCAAGGCGGGCGAGAGCTGCTCCATCATCCGCCTGGCGCCGTAGCGCCACGGCCGCGGGAAGGCGTTCAAGACCGATGATCGAAGACGAGGGCGCACAGCAGGTCGTTGCGTTCTACGATGCGATCCTCGAATCCAGGGGCATACGGCTCGCGCCGGACAGCATGATCCTGGACTACGGATGCGGATCGGGCCGGCACACCTACGAATATCTCGATGCAGGATATTGCAACGCGTTCGGCTACGACCTGCAAAATTACGTCGCTCTGCGCGCACCGAAAGACCGCGAACGCTTCCGCTTCGATCCCATCCCCGGCAACGCCGGCGGTTACCCGAGGATGAGCGAGGTCCCTTGGCCTGCCGATACGTTCCATTTCATCTTCGCCACATCTGTCTTCGAGCACGTCGCGGATCAGGAATTGGCGTATGCGGAAATCCATCGCGTGCTCAAACCCGGCGGCGCATTCCTCAACATCTTCCCCTCGAAATGGCGCCCCATCGAAGCGCATATCAATATTCCCTTCGGCGGCGTCTTTACGTGGCGGCCTTATCTCCAGCTTTGCGCAGTCCTGGGCATTCGCGGCCTGAACCAGGAGACGTGCACGGCCGCTGAGGTCGTCGAGCTCAATCGCTTGTTCACGACGTACGGCGTCAACTATTTGTCCGGGCGGCAGATCGCAGTGCTGCTGCGCCGGATTTTCGGCGAGTTCGAATACGTCGAGGACGCCTACATCCGTCACAGCCCGGGCCGGTCAAGACACCTCGCGGTTCCGCTGACATTCGTCCCGATGCTGCGCGAGGCGTTTCGGTTCGCGCACACAAGGGCGTTTCTGGCACGAAAACGGAAGTAGCCGCTTCGGGCCGCGAACAAACCGGGATGGTCGTTCAAAGGCCGAGTTGCGGTACCACCAGCGATGCCGGCCAGGTTGGCCGATCGTGGGTCAAGTTCCCGCAAGTTCCACGCGCCCGTTCACCTCAAATTAAATGGTTGCGGAACACATATCGAACATATACTGTCTGTTCATGATTTGTTTCGGCGAGTCGCAATGGGGGATGCAAAAATGTTGACCCGAAAACAGTTCGAACTGCTGCGCTTCATTCACGAGCGCCTGAAAGAAACCGGCGTGCCACCATCCTTCGATGAGATGAAGGACGCGCTGGATTTGCGTTCGAAATCCGGGATCCATCGCCTCATTACAGCGCTGGAGGAGCGCGGGTTCATTCGCCGGCTGCCCAATCGGGCCCGCGCCATCGAGGTGATCAAGCTGCCCGAGTCGGTCGCCCACGGCATCGGGACGGGCCGCGCGCGCGGGTTTACGCCAAGCGTGATCGAGGGCAATCTCGGCCGGGTGCGCACCGCCTCTGAGGACGAAAGCGGCCGCCCTGTGGCAGTGCCGGTGATGGGACGCATCGCCGCTGGCACGCCGATCGAGGCGATCCAGACCAAGAGCCATGTGATCAACATGCCGCCCGACATGCTCTCGAGCGGCGAGCACTTCGCGCTCGAGGTCAAGGGCGACAGCATGATCGAGGCCGGCATTCTGGACGGCGACATTGCGCTACTCAAGAAGGCGGAGGGCGCCGATACCGGCGACATCGTGGTCGCGCTGATCGACGACGAAGAGGCCACCCTCAAGCGTTTCCGTCGCCGCGGCGCCTCGATTGCACTCGAGCCAGCAAACGCCGCCTACGAGGTCCGCATTCTTCCGCCCAATCGCGTCCGCATTCAGGGCAAGCTGGTGGGATTGTTCCGGCGGTATTGATTCTCGCGCTCCTCGCTGCAGAGGAAACGCAAGCGCTCAATCTCCCGGCTCCAGATCGTCTGCGCGCGGCGTAGCGTCGCGTGGCTGCGGCGACGCTGCGCGGCTCGGCGCGAGCGCGACGGCGTCCGGCGCAACCGCGCGTGCCCACGGACGGTCATAGCCTCGGGGACGCGCGGCCGCGATCGCAAAGTCCTTGCCGCGTCGGTGCAATGCCATCGCTCCCGAGCCTCGCCAGACATTGCGATCGATGACCAAGGCGGCACATCCGGGTGGCGCATCGCGGCTGCTCACCACCACCACGGCGCGACGGCAGTCTTCCTCGAAGGCCTCGCTGGTCTTCGCGATGGCGACGAGTGAGCCGTCGCGCAGCTTGCCGATACAACCTGCCGCATCGCATCTGATTCCCTCGCCCAGCGTGTCGTCCTTCGCCGTGCGCGGGTCGGCGTCGGCCGCAAGCCACTCGCGGAACGCGAAGACATCGTTGCCGGACTTGATCATGGAAAGCCGGCCGTTTGCGCCGCGCAGCGCAACCGCGCTGCCGTCGGCGGCGACGAGCACATCGGGCTGGGGCGCGCGAAGCATCAGAATAATGGCGCCGCCCATGATCAAGCCCCCGATGAAACGCAACGGCGTCCGCAAGAGGCAGAGCACAAGGAGCCCGCCCGTGCACATGAGCAGAGGACTCGCGCCGAAGGCAGCCATGCGCCCGAGCGCTCCTGGGAAACTGGTCACCCAGGCCGCTACGAGCATCATCCATTCGATGCCCGCGCCCATGAGCCACCAGCACCAGCTGTCGAGCCCGAGCGGCATGCTCATCAAGCCGAGAATTCCAATCGGCATGATCCAGGCCGATACGATGGGCATCGCAATCAGATTGGCGACCACGCCGTAGGGGGAGATGCGGTGGAAGTGATAAGCGATGTAGGGGATCGTTGCAGTGCCGGCGAGCAAGGAGACGATGAGCAGGCCGACGATCTCGCGGCCGCCCCAGAGCGCGATCTTCGCGGCGAGCGGCGTGTCGCCGCCCTTGCTCATCCAGGGTAGACCCTGCTGGTAACCGGCGACGAGCGCGAGCGTCGCTGCAAACGACATCTGGAAGCTCGGATGAACGATGGCTTCGGGTGCAAGCAGGAGCACGCCGAACGCCGCGGCCGTCAGCGTGCGAAACGTGAGCGTCGGGCGATCGATCATGACCCCGACGAGCACGATACCGATCATGATGAAAGAGCGCTGGGTCGCGACCTCCGCCCCCGACAGCACGAGGTAGAACGCCGCTGCGCCAAGGGCAGCGAGCGCCGCCCACTTCTTGATCGGGTGACGGCTGCTGAAGGCCGGCATGAGCGCGAACAGCGCACGCAGCACAAAGAACGTAATCCCGGCCACGACCGCCATGTGATAGCCCGAGATCGAGAGTACGTGGGCGAGGCCCGACACGTACATGGCTTCATTCACCGGCGTCGAGATGGCGTCGCGTTTGCCGGTAATGAGAGCCGAGGCAATCGCGCCTTTGTCGCCGGGCAGGATCGTGCGGATTCGCTTGTCGATGGCCTCACGCATGCCTTCGATAAATGCCGCGTAGCGCAGACGCAGGCCCGCAGCGTGCGGCGCCTCAATCGTCCGAACCGGGCCAAGCACGAAGCCCGAGGCCCCGATGCGCTGAAAATACATGTCGCGTGCGAAGTCATACCCGCCGGGGCGCAACGGTTCGAGCGGCGGGGACAAGCGCGCCTTAAATTCGATGAAACTGCCCACCGGCGGTGCCGTCCCCTTGCGCACCGACACCCGCACGCGCTCGAGCTTTTCGCTCAAGCGCGCCCCGCTACTGCGCTCGAGGCGAACGACAACGCGGTCGGAGCGCTCGCGCTCTTCGCGCGCCTCGACGAAGCCTGCGAGCTCGGCGTTCCACGCCGGGGCCGACAGCACCGGATGGACGATGATCTCCCGCTTGATCGTGGCGGTTGCAAATCCAGCCGCCACGGCGGCGACACCTACGGTTGTCGGGAACGCAAATGGCCGATGCCGGCACAGGATTGCCGCAAGCACCGTTGCGCCAAGCAGGACGGCTGCCGCCCACGGTGCGGGTTCACGCTCTGCGGCGAAATAGATGATGGTGCCGCAACCGAAGGCGACCGCCAACCATGGCACCAGCCGGCCAGGGGCGACTTCGGCGGCTGTCCAGTCTTGGATGCGCTGCGCAGCCCGTCGTGCAAAATCGGTGAGGCCCTGCGGCCAAGCCAGTGCGGGCCTGCGTCCGGTCGCAATCCAAGGCCGCCATGCCTCGGCCCGTCCGCGCGACCTGCCCTGCCCGACCATCGCGCGCTTCCTCGACGGCCCCGCTGCGTCTTACCCGCGCATAGTACACACTGCCGCCGGTCCTGACATAGCCTGGTGCCCGCATCCACAGCGCTCATGTTCGATGAAGGCAGCGCATGGCCAGCGTCCGGCGTTTTTCGATGTGGCACAGGTGACCCGCAGGTTGCCAGGTTGATCCCGAGCGTTCGGTTGTGGTAACCGCGCAGTGCAGAGAGGGTGGCAAAATACGGCAAGCGCATTCCGGATTGCGCTGCGCTCGATGCGCACCAGATATGGCAGCCCGAGGCGGATATGGATCAAGGCGTTGAACTCAGGCGCGCGGATCGCGCTCGAGCCGTCGCGCGTCTGTGCGACTTCATCGTGACATCGATCGATGGTGCGCGCGCGGGCGAGGCGCCGTTCTATCATCTTCAATTGGAGCGGGTCTTTCCGGATGATGTCTATGCGTCGATGCTGGCGGGGATGCCCGAAGCCGCGGATTACCGGCCGCTCTATGGTCAAAACCAGTGCAACGTGCTGGCGGACGGCACCCCCACCCGGGTGAAGATCGATCTTTTCCCTGAATACATCCGGCATCTGCCGGCGGAAAAACGGGTGATCTGGGACGTCGTGGGTCGCGCGCTCTGCTCAGAACCGGTGAAGGCCGCGTTCGTGCGCAGGCTCGCGCCCGCGCTTGCCCGTCGCTTCGGGCCCCACTACGCCAAAGTGGGCATGTACCCGATCGCCATCCTCACCAGAGACGTGCCTGGCTACAAGATCGATCCACATACCGATACGGGCTGGAAGGGAATTACGGTGCAACTGTTCTTGCCGCGCGATGCATCGCACACCCATATCGGTACGATCTTCCATGAAAAGCTTGCCGATGGCAGTTTGCCGAAGCGTACCCAAATGAAATTTGCTCCCAATTCCGGCTACGCCTTCGCCGTAGGCGACGACACCTGGCACTCCGCCGATCGGGTGGGTCCTGAAGTGAGGACCCGAGACAGCATCCTCCACACCTATTTCGTCGATGCGGGCCTGTTGCGCGTGCTGCGCAATCGCGGCAAACGGATCGCCAATTTTCTGCGTAACGAATTACGCCATTACGCGCCGCGTTGAGCGGCAGGCCCGGCGCTCACCTTCGCCCACGTATCGCGCAGGCCGACCGTGCGGTTGAACACGGTATGATTGGGCATTGAATCCGGATCCGGGCAGAAATAACCCTGCCGCTCGAACTGAACAGGCTCGGCGGAATTGGTCGTCGCAAGCGCGGGTTCGAGCTTGCAGTCGGTCAGGAGTTCAATTGAATCGGGGTTGAGATCGGCGGCGAAGTTGCCGACGTCCGGGTCCGCTCGCGCGAACAGCTGGTTGTAGAGCCGAATTTCGGCCGTGATGGCATCGGCCGCCGAGACCCAATGCAGAGTGGCCTGCACCTTGCGCCCATCAGGCGCGTTGCCGCCGCGCGTTTGCGGATCATAGGTGCAGCGAAGCTCGATCACCTCGCCGGCGGGAGCTTTCACCACCTCGCGGCAGGTGATGAAATACGCGTAGCGCAGCCGAACCTCGCGTCCGGGGGACAGCCGATAGAATTTCTTCGGCGGGTTCTCCATGAAGTCGTCACGCTCGACATAGAGTTCGCGGCCGAAGCGCAGGCGGCGCGTGCCCGCGGCCGGGTTGTCGGGATGGTTGACGGCGTCGATCTCCTCGAATTGGCCTTCGGGATAATTCTCGATGACGACCTTCAGCGGACGCAGAACCGCCATGCGCCGCAAGGCCGTTTTGTTGAGAACCTCGCGCACGGAAAAGTCGAACATGGCCATATCGACCACGCTGTTGGCCTTGGCTACCCCGATCCGCTTGACGAAGTCGCGCACCGCCTCCGGCGGGACACCGCGCCGGCGCAACCCTGCGAGCGTCGGCATGCGCGGGTCATCCCAGCCCGTGACGTACCCGCCACGCACTAATTCGGTGAGCACGCGCTTGGATAACACCGTGTGGGTGAGATTGAGGCGCGCGAACTCGTATTGCCGCGGGCGGGATGGAACCGGAAGATGCTCGAGAAGCCAGTCGTAGAGAGGCCGATGATCTTCGAATTCGAGCGTGCAGAGCGAGTGGGTGACGTGCTCGATTGCATCCGATTGGCCGTGGGCGAAATCGTAGCTTGGATAGATGCACCATGCCGTGCCGGTGCGCGGATGGCTCGCATGCAGAATGCGATAGAGGACCGGATCGCGCAGATTGATGTTGCCCGAGGCCATGTCGATCTTGGCGCGCAGGACCCGCGCACCATTGGGAAATTCGCCCGCCCGCATGCGCCGGAAAAGGTCGAGGTTCTCTTCCACACGGCGCTCGCGCCACGGACTGTTGCGTCCGGGCTCGGTTAGGGTGCCGCGGTTCGCCCGCATCTCCTCCTGCGACTGGTCGTCGACATAGGCCTTGCCGGTGCGGATCAGGTGCTCGGCCCACGCGTAGAGCTGATCGAAATAATCGGATGCGTGGTAGAGGTGCGATCCCCAGTCGAAGCCGAGCCAGCGCACGTCGCGCTCGATCGCATCGATATATTCCTGCTCCTCCTTCGTTGGATTGGTGTCATCGAAGCGAAGATGACAACGGCCGCCGAACTCCTGCGCGACACCAAAGTTGAGGCAGATCGACTTAGCGTGGCCGATGTGCAGGTATCCATTCGGCTCCGGCGGAAAGCGCGTCACCACGCTCGTGTGGCGCTTGGCGGCAAGATCAGCCGCGATGATATCGCGGATGAAGTCACGCCCTGTGTCCGTCTCGACTGCTGGTGCTTCCGTCATGCTGGATGACCCGGTCGACGCTGCGGCCTATGTGCCAAATCCGCACGCACGCGCCAAGACCGTTGATCGGCAAAACCTTTGCTGAGCTATGCTATTTCTGTGCTACACGGACGGCGCTGAGCCCACATCTGCGGCTTGCCGGGTTGCGAGGCCTCGCGTGCTTCCCTCGCGAGGGTGAGGGGGCCCACAAAATCAAGCGCCATGAGCGAGACCATCGTCACACGCTTTGCTCCCTCGCCCACCGGCTTCCTGCATATCGGGGGCGCGCGCACCGCGTTGTTCAACTGGCTCTACGCCCGCGGGCGCGGCGGAAAAATGCTGCTGCGGATCGAGGACACCGACCGAGAACGATCCACCCAGGCCGCGATCGACGCGATCCTCGACGGGCTCACCTGGCTCGGGCTCGATTGGGATGGCGCCACCGTCTACCAATTTTCGCACTCCAAGCGCCACCGCGAGGTCGCTCGCACGCTGCTTGACGCGGGCCGTGCCTATCTTTGCTACGCCTCGCCAGAGGAACTCGTGCAGATGCGCGAGAAGGCGCGCAGCGAGGGCCGTGCCAAGCTCTATGACGGCCGTTGGCGCGATCGCGACCCAGCCGAAGCCGCGCCCGGGGTCCAGCCGGTGCTCCGGCTCAAGGCTCCGCTGACTGGCGAGACAGTGATCGAGGACCAGGTGCAGGGGCGCGTGGTTTGGCAGAACGAGAACCTCGATGATCTCGTCTTGCTTCGTTCGGATGGCACTCCGACTTATATGCTCGCCGTCGTCGTCGACGACCACGACATGGGCGTGACGCATATCATCCGCGGCGATGACCACCTCACCAATGCCGCGCGTCAGACCCAAATCTACAACGCGCTCGGCTGGCCCGTTCCGGTGATGGCGCACATTCCGCTCATTCATGGACCTGACGGGTCGAAATTGTCCAAGCGCCACGGCGCGCTCGGGGTCGATGCGTACCGGGCCATGGGATATCTGCCGGCGGCCCTGCGTAATTATCTTGTGCGGCTGGGCTGGAGCCACGGCGACCAGGAAATCTTCACGACCGAGGAGATGATGGCGGCCTTCGATCTGCCGCAGATCGGACGCTCGCCCGCGCGCTTCGATTTTGCCAAGCTCGAGAGCCTCAATGGCCATTATTTACGGCAGACCGGCGATGCCGATCTTCTCGCCGAGCTCGAACGCGCGCTGCCGCACATGGCGGGCGGACGTGAGCTTGCCGCCAAGTTGACCCCGCAGATGCGCAACAAGCTGCTCGCGGCAATGGGCGGACTCAAGGAGCGGGCCAAGACCTTGGTCGAGCTCGCGGACGGCGCCCGCTTCATTCTTGCCGAGCGCCCGCTCGCCCTGGACGACAAGGCAGCCGCTCTGCTCACCGCCGAGGCGCGGGGGCTTCTCGGCGAGCTTTCAGAAGATCTCAAGACGCTCGAACCTTGGAGCGCGGAAACGACCGAGCAGGCGGTGCGCGCCTTCGCCGAGCGCAAGGGGCTCAAGCTCGGCAGCGTCGCACAGCCGCTGCGCGCTGCGCTTACAGGGCGGACGACCTCGCCCCCCATCTTCGATGTGTTGGCGGTGCTGGGGAAGAGCGAAAGCCTTGGCCGGCTGGAGGACCAAGCCATGCAGACGATCGCCAACGGCTAAACCGCCCGCTCGGGCGAGCGGAAGATGCTCTGGCCGAACGCACGAGGAGCCTCCACATAATGTTTGTGCGATCCGGCGCGGATGCCTCGTCGGTTCCGCCGTCTTGCAGTGCATAGTGGGATGGGCTACGCAAAAAGCGGGCTCCCTTCGGGCATTCGGAAACGGTAACGCACCTAACCGCTGCTGGAGGGAGATACGGGTTCGCCGGGCGATATAACCGAGGGCACGATCATGGATGCGAAGACCGGCGCCAACATCAAATCCGGCAAATTCGTCGCCGGCGACAAGGAGACCACGTTCCCGATCTACGATGGAACGATCGGTCCTGCGGTCATCGACATCGGCAAATTCTACGCCGAGACCGGCATGTTCACCTACGATCCCGGCTACACCTCGACCGGCAGCTGCGAGTCGAAGATCACTTATATCGACGGCGATGAAGGCATCTTGCTCTATCGCGGATATCCGATCGAGCAGTTGGCCGAGCACGGCGATTTCCTCGAGACCTGCTATCTGCTGCTCTACGGCGAACTCCCCACCGCGGCGCAGAAAGCCGACTTCGACAATCGTGTCACCCACCACACCATGGTGCACGAGCAGATGAGCCGGTTCTATCAGGGCTTTCGGCGCGACGCGCACCCAATGGCGGTGATGACCGGCTGCGTCGGTGCGCTCTCGGCGTTCTATCACGACTCGACCGACATCTCCGATCCCACTCAGCGGATGATCGCCTCCATCCGCATGATTGCGAAAATGCCGACGATTGCGGCGATGGCCTACAAGTATTCGATCGGCCAGCCCTTCATCTATCCGAAAAACGACCTCGATTATGCGACCAATTTCCTGCGCATGTGCTTCGCGGTGCCATGCGAGGACTACAAGCCCAATGCCGTTCTCGCCCGCGCGATGGATCGCATCTTCATCTTGCACGCCGATCATGAGCAGAATGCCTCGACCTCGACGGTGAGGCTGGCCGGCTCTTCCGGCGCCAATCCGTTCGCTTGCATCGCGGCGGGTTGCGCGTGCCTGTGGGGCCCCGCACACGGCGGCGCCAACGAGGCGGCGCTCAATATGCTGCGGGAGATCGCCAAGCCCGAGCGCATCCCGGAATACATCCGCCGCGCCAAGGACAAGGACGACCCCTTCCGTCTCATGGGCTTCGGCCACCGGGTCTATAAGCATTACGACCCGCGCGCGAAGATCATGCAGAAAACTTGCCACGAAGTGCTGAGCGAGATCGGAGTCAAGGACGATCCGCTGCTCGACGTCGCGCTGGAGCTCGAGCGGATAGCGCTCCACGACGACTATTTCATCGAGAAAAAGCTTTACCCGAACATCGATTTCTATTCGGGGATCACGCTCAAGGCGATGGGTTTCCCCACCACGATGTTCACGGTTCTCTTCGCGGTTGCCCGCACCGTTGGCTGGATCTCGCAGTGGAAGGAAATGATCGAGGATCCGCACCAGAAGATCGGCCGGCCACGCCAACTCTATACCGGTGCCAGGCAGCGCGATTACGTGCCGATCTCGCGCCGCAAGTAATCCTCCGGACGGCGCACAATCAACGCTCGTCGCCACCGCGTAAGCCGCGGCAGGACTTGATCATCGCGCTGGCATGGCGCGGTGTGCCTCAGCGAGCACGATGTCGGCGGCGCGCTGCGCCGGCGCGCTCGATCCGACCTGCATAATGGCATCGAGGCGGGAAAACGCCTCGATTTGGCGACGACGTTGCGGCGTGTCGCTCAACAGCGGCAGCAGGGCGGCCGCGAGATTTTCCGCCGTGCAATCGTGCTGGAGCAGTTCCGGCACAACGTTCTCGCCGAGCAACAAATTGGTCAGGATGATCGAAGGAATTCGCTTCAAGATGCCGCGCCCTACCGTGATGTATTCAATGGCGGAAACCTTATAGGCCGCGATCATCGGCACACCAGCCAGCGCAAGCTCGAGCGTGACGGTGCCGGACTTGGCGAGGGCAGCGGTGGCGACGCGGAACGCTGCCTGTTTGTCGCTGGTGTCAAACACGATCCGCGGCCGCAGCGGCCATTGGGCGGTAGCACTGCGGATCACATCTGCGAGATGCGGAACGGCCGGCACCACGAGGTCAAGCGGCCCCAGCCGCTCACAGACCAGCATCACCGCGCCGGCGAAGGTGCCAAGCAGCCGCTCGATCTCGCCCGCGCGGCTGCCCGGCAACACCAACAAGACCGGTGGCGTAGCGAGGCGGCGACGCGCTTCCTCGCTGCTTGGGCGCAGGTGCTTGACCTCTTCGACCAGCGGATGACCCACATACGTGCAGGGCGGCCCACCCAGCCGCTGGTGCACTGCAGGCTCGAACGGCAGCAGCGCCAGGATGTGATCGATATAAGCGCGCATCACCCTGGCGCGGCCCGGCCGCCAGGCCCAGACCGAGGGTGAGACGTATTCGACGATCGCGATTGTCGGGTCCGCGGCGCGCACCCGCCGCGCGATGCCGCGGGTGAAACCAGGACTATCGATGATGACGAGGACGTGCGGCCGCT
>DATNNX010000020.1:0-3149 GCA_035601615.1 Xanthobacteraceae bacterium | reverse complement strand
CGGGCAAACGCGGCTGCCGTGGTGCCCGAGATCGCCGAGCGTGGGATCGTACCTGACATCGTGACAGACCAGACGTTCCCAGATCCGCTCAAAGGGTACGTGCCGGCCGCGCTTTCGCTGGAAGAGGCGCACGCCATGCGCAAGGGCGATCCGGACAAACTGATCGCGTTGGCGCGCCGCTCGATTGCAGCGCACGTTCGCGCGATGCTGGGTTTTCTCGATCGCGGCTCGATTGCGTTCGAGTATGGCAACGAGCTCCGTGCCGAAGCGAAGGCGGCAGGCGTCGAGGACGCTTTCAAGATGCGCTCCTTCGTCGACCTCTATATCCGTCCGTTGTTTTGCCAGGGCATCGGGCCGTTCCGCTGGATCGCGGTGTCCGGCGATCCGCAGGACATCTACACCATCGACGACATGATCCTGCGTTCGTTCTCTTCGAACCACCCGATCATGTCGTGGATCGAGAAGGCGCGAGACCACGTCAAATTCACGGGCCTGCCAGCGAGGATCGGTTGGCTCGGCTATGGCGAGCGCAGCCGGCTCGCTTTGATGGTCAATGAAGCGGTGGCCGAGGGCAAAATATCGGGTCCCATCGCTTTTACGCGTGACCATCTCGATTCGGGCTCGGCGGCGATGCCGCACCGCGAGACCGAGAACATGCGCGACGGGTCCGACGCTATTGCCGATTGGCCGCTGCTCAATGCCCTCTTGAATTGCGCATCAGGTGCAGACCTCGTGGCGATTCATGGTCTCGGCAGCAGGGGCGTGAGTGCCGGCGTCACCGTGATCGCAGATGGCAATGCCGCGACCGCGGCGCGGCTCCAGCGCGTGCTCGATGGCGATCCGGGCATCGGCGTGCTGCGTCACGCCGACGCCGGTTACGATCTCGCGGTCGAGCAGGCTGCGCGCACCGGGCTGTCGGCGACGGTGCCTGCGGCGGGAAGCTGATTGGGCTACGCTCCGAGGCTCGGCAGCTTGAGCTTGTGATCCCGGGCGCAAGCGATGGCTTCGTCGTAGCCGGCATCGGCGTGACGCATCACGCCACTCGCCGGGTCGTTCCACAGCACCCGCTCCAGCCGCCGCGCCGCATCAGGCGTGCCGTCGGCGACGATGACCATGCCGGCATGCTGTGAGTAACCGATGCCGACGCCGCCGCCATGATGCAGCGAAACCCAGGTCGCACCGGATGCGCAGTTGAGGAGGCCATTGAGCAGCGGCCAGTCCGACACCGCGTCGGAGCCGTCCTTCATTGCCTCAGTCTCACGGTTGGGGCTCGCTACCGAGCCCGAGTCGAGATGATCGCGGCCGATCACGATTGGCGCCTTGAGTTCGCCGTTCGCCACCATCTCATTGAAGGCAAGGCCGATGCGGTGACGATCGCCAAGACCGACCCAGCAGATCCGCGCCGGCAGCCCCTGGAACTTGATCCGCGCCCGGGCCATGTCGAGCCAGTTATGAAGGTGCCTGTCGCGCGGCATCAACTCCTTGATCTTCTGGTCGGTCCTGTAAATGTCCTCCGGATCGCCGGAGAGAGCCGCCCATCTGAATGGGCCGACGCCGCGGCAGAACAACGGGCGGATGTAGGCCGGAACGAAGCCGGGAAAATCGAACGCGTCGGTGACACCCATCTCCATCGCCATCTGGCGGATGTTGTTGCCATAATCGAGCGTCGGCACGCCGCGCCGCCAGAAGTCGAGCATGGCACGCACATGCACAGCCATGGATTGCTTCGCCGCCTTCTCGACGCCCTTCGGATCGCGCGCCCGCCGCTCCTCCCATTCCGCGAGCGTCCAGCCGGCCGGCAGATATCCGTTGAGGGGATCGTGCGCCGAGGTCTGATCGGTGAGGGCATCCGGCGCAATGTTGCGGCGAGCGAGATCGGGAACGATCTCCGCCGCGTTGCCAAGCAGGCCCACGGACATCGGCTTCTTGTCGGCGCGCGAGCGCTCGATCATCGCCAGCGCCTCGTCGAGCGAGTCAACTTTGGCGTCGAGGTAGCCAGTGCGCAGGCGCATCTCGATGCGGCTCGGCTGGCACTCGATCGCAAGCAGGGAGGCGCCGGCCATGGTAGCGGCCAGCGGCTGCGCGCCGCCCATGCCGCCGAGTCCGGCGGTGAGGATCCAGCGGCCAGCGAAATTGCCGCCGTAGTGCCGGCGGCCGACCTCGGCGAAGGTTTCGTAGGTGCCCTGCACGATGCCCTGGGAGCCGATGTAGATCCACGAGCCCGCCGTCATCTGGCCGTACATCATCAGCCCTTTGCGATCGAGCTCGTGAAATTTCTCCCAGGTAGCCCAGTGCGGCACCAGATTGGAATTGGCGATCAGCACGCGCGGCGCGTCGCGATGGGTGCGGAACACACCGACCGGCTTGCCGGACTGCACCAGCAGGGTCTCGTCGGCTTCCAGCTCGCGCAGCGAGGCCGCGATGCGGTCAAAGCTCTCCCAGTCGCGCGCAGCACGGCCGATGCCGCCATAGACCACGAGTTCGTCCGGCTTCTCGGCCACCTCCGCATCGAGGTTGTTCATCAGCATGCGCAGCGGCGCTTCGGTGAGCCAGCTCTTGGCACTAAGGTCCCTGCCGCGCGGCGCGCTAATCGAACGGCTGTTGTCGAGACGCTTTGACATTTTGTCCCTTGCGGCGATCCCTGATGCCCGAGGCGGCTCCGTGTTGAGTGGCTGCTCGCGACGCTGCGTCGTCATGTGTTGCCCGTCAATCGCAGTATGGCGCCAATGATGGCGTCAGTTGAGCTTGCGATCACTCGCGAGACGATGTTGAGATCGACTCCCAATTGTGCACCCAGCATTGGCAAAATGAAGAGGAGACCGATGAGGATTAGCATCCCGTAAGGCTCTAGCCGGGCAAGCGGGGTGGCGAAGACGTTCGGAAGCACGCCAACAGCGATGCGTCCGCCATCGAGTGGCGGAATCGGAAATAAGTTGAACACAGCTAACACCACATTGATGATTAGCGCGTTCTTCAAGTTTTCCGCGGCCCATTGCGCTGCAGTTACCGGAAGGTATCCGACGAGGTGGAATGCGAGCGCGGCCAAAATGGCGAGCGCGATGTTCATGGCAGGGCCGGCCACAGCTACCCAGACCATGCCGCTGCGCGGATTTCGGAGCGCTCGAAAATTGACCGGCACCGGCTTGGCA
>DATNNX010000019.1:0-7100 GCA_035601615.1 Xanthobacteraceae bacterium | reverse complement strand
ATCTGGAAAAGATTGCGGTGGCGGTGCGCGCGGATCGTCCAGTCGTGAATGGAGGAGCGCGAGGCGATCGTCTCGATGTGAATGAAATCGAAAGCCTGATCGTCAGGCGGGTCGCCGTAGAGATGGAACAGCGGGAGCGCGGCCGTGGCCATGCAAAATCATAAGCCAGCTGGCGCGAGGAGAAAACGTGCCTCAATGCGCTCGACCGCCGCCATGCACATCATTCCAACAGCGTGCCGAGCCCTGGCCGCGCCGATCGCTTGCCCCTCACCCGGCCCTCGCCATAGCGCGCCGAAGACGCGCGTGAACGCACTTAAGGCCCGGGCCACCCTCCCGCCGCTTCGCGGCGCGAGGGTCTCTCACACCTGCTTATAAGCACGGTCGTGGTAAACGAGCGCAGGACCGCTAGGTCCGGCGCGCACGGTTTCGACCGCGCCGAAGAACACGTTGTGGCTTCCGACCGAGCGCACCTCGACGATGCGGCAGTCGAACGCGATCACGGCCGAGGCGAGGACAGGGCTGCCGGTCGACAACGTCAGCCAGTCTCCGGTTACGAACCGATCTCCGCCAGCAACGCCGGTGCGGCCAGCGAAAATGTCCGCGATCTCCGCGCCGTCGTGCCCGAGTGTGTTGACGCAGAATACACCGTTCTCGACCACGATCGGATTGGTCTGGCTGCGCCGACTGAGGCACATGAGGAGCGTCGGCGGCGCGTCCGACACCGAACAAACCGCAGTGGCGGTGGTGCCGGCCTTACCGGCCGCGCCGGCAGTGGTGATGACGTGGACTGCCGCGCCGAGCCGGCTCATCGCCTCGCGAAAGACCGCGGGCTCGACCGTGCGCACGGGCTCGGGTCCGACAGCAGTAAACGCGCCGTCCATCGCATCATCGGGCCGTTGGTCGGTCCAGTGCATGGAGCTTATTCCGCGGCACGCTTGACGCCGGCGACACCCGGATATGAGACGTCGTCGGGGTCAAGCCAGGCCGCGTCGCGCCAGCCGTTTTCATCGTAGTCCGCAAGGCACTGCTCCGCCAACGCGACCATGCCATCGAGCGTGCCGCTGGTGCGCGCGTTCCACAGCGCTTGAAGGCGAATATCCTCATGGTTACCGGCGTAGTTCATCTCGTAGAGCTCGTGCCGTCCGCCGAATTCGGTGCCGATCGCGTCCCACAAGAGCTTCATCACCTTGATGCGCTCCTTGTAATCTATGCCGTACGAACCGCGCACGTATTTCGCAAGATACTTGTCGATCTCGGGATTTTTGAAATCCCTGGCAGAGGACGGAAGATAAATGAGCGCCGAGGCGATGATTTTCTCGACGATCTCCTTGACGCGGCCGTAGGCATCGCCCGCGAATACGCGATAGCTCGACCCCGATTGCACGTTGGGGAGCACGGCACCGTCCACCCATGGCGTGGGATTTGCCGCCATTGCGTCGGTCAGCGCCCAGAACAGATTGCGCCAGGCGACCACCTCACCGAGCATCACCTGATTGCCGCGGAACTCATCGGCGCCCGTCGTGCGCAGCGCCTTGGCGATGATCCCGACCAAAAAGTCGAGCTTGACCGCGAGACGGGTGCAACCCTGGAACTGATAGCCGGCGAGGAAGCCCGACTGCGGGAAAAACGTCTTGAGCTTTTCCAGATCGCGGTGCAGGAGCACATCCTCCCACGGAATGAATGCATTATCGAACACGAAAATCGCGTCGTTCTCGTCGAACCGCGAGGACAGCGGATAGTCGAATGGCGTGCCCATCACGCTCGCCATCATCTCATAAGAGGCACGGCAGATGAGCTTCACGCCGGGCGCGTTCATCGGCGCGATGAACATGACCGCAAGATCGGTATCGTGGGTGGGCACGGCCGCGTTTTGGCCGAGGAAGTTGTAGTGCGTGAGCGCCGAAGCGGTCGCCACCACCTTGGCGCCGGAGACATAGATGCCGGCATCAGTCTCTTTCTGAATGGCGATGAACACGTCTTTGACCTGATCCGGCGCCTTGGCGCGATCGACCGGCGGGTTGACGATGGCGTGGTTCATGAACAGCACGTGCTCCTGGGCGCGGCGATACCAGGCACGGGCATTGGCCGAGAACCTGCCGTAAAAGCGGTGATTGGCCCCGAGCGTATTCATCAAGGAGGCCTTGTAATCGGGCGAGCGACCCATCCAGCCATAGGACATGCGCGCCCATTGGGCGATCGCGTCCCGTTGTGCAACGAGTTCCTCCCGCGAGTGGGCCGCACGGAAGAACTTGTGGGTGTACCCGCCCGAGCCGGTATCGGTCGGCCAAGTCAGACCGTCCTTGCTCTTGGGGTCGTGCAGCGCGTCGTAAAGCCTCGCGATCGAGCGGGCGGCGTTGCGGAACGCCGGATGCGTCGTCACGTCGTCGACGCGCTCGCCGTAGACATAGACATCACGCCCATCACGCAGGCTCGCGAGATATTCCGCGCCCGTGAACGGCCGCCCTTTGCCTGCGATGACGTCCTCGGACTTCATCGGCCTCTGTTCCCTTGCGCACGCAGCGCCATGGCACCCGCGGAGGCAAGTGTCAATGCACGCGCTCGCTAGCAGCCGGGCAATGGGGCGCCACTCCGGCATGCCGGCTCGGGCTTTTTCTTCCCACAGGGCCCGCGGACACCGCGGTGCCGCCGTTGCTGGCCCTGCGGGCCCCTGCTAGAGCTTCAGCAATTGCCGGATCGCCAGGGATGCCTCGGGGAGGCGCGCGGGCATGGAAGTCTTCATCCAGCAGCTCATCAACGGCATCACGCTCGGTTCGATCTATGGCCTCATTGCCATCGGCTACACGATGGTCTTCGGCATCATCGGCATGGTGAACTTCGCCCATGGCGACGTATTCATGGTCTCCGCCTTCATTGCGCTCATCACTCTCTTGCTTCTGACGACTTGGCTCGGCATCGGCTCGTTCGCGCTAGCGCTCCTGATCGTGCTCATCGTCTCCATGCTGTTTACCTCGCTGGTCAACTGGGCGATCGAGCGCACCGCCTATCGCCCGCTGCGGGGCTCGTTTCGCCTGGCGCCGCTGATCTCGGCGATCGGCATGTCGATCTTCTTGTCCAATTTCGTCCAGGTCGCGCAGGGTCCGCGCGTCAAATCCATTCCGCCGTTCTTCAATGAGGTGATCGTGCTGACGCCGGAGGGCAGCGGCTACGAGGTCGTCATCTCCTACAAGCAGATCGTGGTCTGGGCGGTCACGGCCGCCCTGCTGCTGGTGTTTTGGTTCGTGGTGACCAAGACGGCGCTCGGGCGCGCACAACGCGCTTGCGAGCAGGATCAGAAGATGGCGGCGCTGCTCGGGATCGACGTCGACCGCACCATATCGATCACCTTCGTGATCGCCGCAGCACTCGCCGCGGTCGCGGGCACCATGTATCTCATGTATTACGGGGTCGTGAGCTTCGCCGACGGCTTCGTGCCTGGCGTGAAAGCCTTCACGGCGGCGGTGCTGGGAGGCATCGGATCGCTCCCAGGCGCCGTCATCGGCGGCCTTTTGATCGGGCTGATCGAGACGATGTGGTCGGCGTATTTCTCGATCGACTACAAGGACGTCGCTGCCTTCTCCATTCTCGCCATAACCATGATCTTCCTGCCGCAGGGCATCCTCGGGCGACCGGATGTGGAGAAGGTGTGAGATGGAGGCGTCACCGCCTGCCTCCCGTGTCGATCTCGCTCGGGCGCTGCGCCAAACCGCGATCACCGCGCTCATCGCTTTCGGGCTGCTGCTTCCGCTGATCGGCTTCAACACGGTCCAGAACATTCGCAATGAACTCGTGCTCGAGACCCGCTGGCCGTTGCTGGCGGCGCTGGTTGCGATCATCGCGGCCGGACGTTTCCTGCACGCGGCCTTCATCGCACCCGCTCTCGCGCGTCGCGCGCTACGGCCGCGGCAGGAGGACGCGAAGCGTGTGGCAACTCGCGCGAGGCGCCTGCGCTGGCTTACTCCGTTCACGCTCGGGTTTGCCTTGCTCTATCCCGCGCTCGTGCTGTCGATCGTTGGAACTCAGGGCGCGGTGAAATGGATCGACAATTTCGGCGTCCAAATTCTGATCTACGTGATGCTCGGCTGGGGACTAAACATCGTGGTCGGGCTCGCCGGCCTGCTCGATCTCGGCTATGTCGCGTTTTACGCCGTCGGTGCTTATTCCTATGCGCTGTTGGCGCATAACTTTGGCCTGTCGTTCTGGATTCTGCTGCCCGTCGCGGGCTGCTTGGCCGCGTTCTGGGGCATCTTGCTCGGCTTTCCGGTGCTGCGCTTGCGTGGCGACTATCTTGCCATCGTCACGCTCGCCTTCGGCGAGATTATCCGGCTGATCCTGATCAACTGGGTGCCGGTGACCAACGGCTATGCTGGTATCAGCGGCGTCCCGCGGCCGACATTCTTCGGGATTGCGTTCAATGCCTCGGACGAGGGCTTTGCCGCGCGATTCGGCCTGGAGTTCAGTCCGGTCTACCGCACTATCTTCCTTTATTATCTCATCCTGGCGCTCGCGTTGGTTACCGCCGCCCTGACCGTGCGGCTGCGCCGGCTTCCGATCGGGCGGGCATGGGAAGCCTTACGCGAGGACGAGATTGCCTGCCGCTCGCTCGGCATCAACACGACCAACACTAAGCTCACCGCGTTTGCGATGGGCGCCATGTTCGCCGGCTTTGCCGGATCGTTCTTCGCGGCGCGGCAGGGATTCATTTCCCCTGAAAGCTTCACCTTCATGGAGTCCGCGGTGATCGTCGCCATCGTCGTACTCGGCGGGATGGGCAGCCTGCTTGGGGTAGCTATTGCCGCCGTGATCATGATCGGCGGCACGGAGATCATGCGCGAGCTCGACTTCCTCAAAGTCGTGTTCGGCAGCGCCTTCGATCCGGCCCAATACCGCATGCTGCTGTTCGGCTTCGCGATGGTGCTGATCATGGTATGGAGGCCGCGCGGGCTGATCGCGACGCGCGAACCTTCGACGCTGCTGAAGACGTCGCGCCGGGCGCTCTTGCGCGAGCAGAAAACGACGAAGCCTTCGCTTGCGCAGGAGCGCCACGGATGAGCAGCTCCGCGAGCGTGACCGGCGCGCATGCGAGCGCGGCCGCGCCGCCCTCGAATCTTGCGCCCGTGCTGCGCGTCGAGCATCTCAGCATGCGCTTCGGCGGCCTCATCGCCGTTAATGATCTCTCCTTCACCGCCCACCGCGGCGCTATTACCGCCCTGATCGGGCCAAACGGCGCCGGCAAGACCACTGTCTTCAACTGCATCACCGGCTTTTACAAGCCGAGCGAGGGACGCATCGCTTTGCAGTTCGGCGACCCCGGCGTGTGGGATGAGCTGAGCGCCTTGACCGAGAGGGGCACACGCAGCATCCGCCGCGGCGACGGCGTTCTGTTTTTGCTCGAGCGGATGCCCGACTATCTGGTCACGCAGCGCGCCCGCGTCGCTCGCACGTTCCAGAATATCCGGCTGTTCCAGGGCATGACGGTCTTGGAAAACCTTCTGGTCGCGCAGCACAATCCGCTGATGTGGGCCTCCGGATATACCGTGCTCGGGGCGCTGGGGCTTCGCTCGTACGCACGCGCGGAGCGCTCAGCCATCGAGAAGGCGCGCGACTGGCTGGAGCGTATTGGGTTGAGCGAGCGTGCCGACGATCCGGCCGGCGAACTCCCCTACGGGGCCCAGCGCCGCCTCGAGATCGCTCGCGCAATGTGCACGGACCCGGTGCTGCTTTGTCTCGACGAGCCAGCCGCCGGGCTCAATCCGAGCGAAAGCGCCGAGCTTGGACGCTATCTGTTTGAAATTCGCGACGAGCATGCGACGTCAATCCTTCTGATCGAGCACGACATGACGGTCGTGATGGAGATTTCCGACCACATCATTGTGCTCGACCACGGACAAAAGATCGCGGACGGCACGCCGGACGATATTCGCAACGACCCCAAGGTGATCGCCGCCTATCTAGGCGTCGAAGAGGAGGAGGTCGCGGAGGGCGAAGTGAACGGCGGCGCGCAAGGGCGCACATGACCGCGCCGCTTCTGAGCGTACGCGGGGTCAAGGCCTATTACGGCCATATCGTCGCTCTGCGCGGAGTCGATGTTGATGTCGGCGAGGGTGAGATCGTGGCGCTCATCGGTGCGAACGGCGCCGGGAAATCGACCCTGATGATGACGATCTTCGGCAATCCGCGTGCCCGCGAGGGTCGCATCATTTTTGCCGGCCGCGACATCACGCAACTGCCCACGCACGAGATCGCGCGGCTGAAGATCGCGCAAGCGCCGGAAGGCCGCCGCATCTTTTTGCGCATGACCGTGCTAGAGAACCTGCAGATGGGCGCCGTCGCCGCCGAGGCTGCGCATTTTCAATCCGACGTGGAGCGCGTATTCGCGCTTTTTCCGCGCCTCAGAGAGCGCATCGATCAGCGCGGCGGCACACTCTCGGGCGGTGAACAGCAGATGCTGGCGATTGCACGCGCGCTGATGGGGCATCCACGCCTTCTCCTCCTCGACGAACCCTCGCTGGGCTTGGCGCCGCTGGTCGCGCGGCACATCTTCGACGCAGTCAAACGGCTCAACAGCGAGGAAAAGCTCACCGTGTTTCTGGTGGAGCAAAACGCCTTCCACGCCCTAAAACTCGCGCATCGCGGCTATGTCATGGTCAACGGCCGCATCACGCTGAGCGGGACCGGGCGCGAGCTTCTGGCGCGCCCCGAGGTGAAAGCGGCCTATCTCGAAGGAGGCAGGCACTGAGCCACTTCTCGATCCCCGAATTTCTCTCCGACGAGCACTCGCTCGGCGTCTTTCTCCTCGTGAGCGTCGTCATGGGCGGCGGCGGCGCCTGGCTCGCCGGCCGGGCGATCGCCGCGACCTGGCGGCCGTGGTGGCATCTCGCGCTCTACATGCTTCCACTGAGCCTTGCCGTGCGTTTCCTCCACTCCGCCTTGTTCGAAGGCAAGTTCTTGTCGCTGCACTATTATCTCGTCGATTACGCGGTCTGCTTCGCCTTCGGCTTGCTCGGTTTTCACCTCACGCACGTCACCCAGATGGTCACCCGGTATAAATGGATCAACGAGCGCGCCGGCCTCTTTCGTTGGCGCCGCCGCGACGATACGCC
>DATNNX010000018.1:0-2258 GCA_035601615.1 Xanthobacteraceae bacterium | reverse complement strand
CCGCCTCCTCCGTCGCGACGTCGTAGCCCGGATGGAGCCAACGGGTCGGCGCGAAGCGCCGCCCGATGACAGGCTCCGCGAAATCCGGGACAAAATTTAACCCCGACGCCGGACCCCGGATTACGCTTCGCTTCATCCGGGCTACGGCCGCCGAGCTACCGCTCCGCCAACGCCAGTTTTGCGCCGAGCGCGGCGAAGCCTGTGGCGAAGGCGCGGCGCAGCCACCTCATCGCCGTCGGCCGGGTCACGATGCGGTCGCGGACAAAGGCCGCGAACAGGCCGTAGACCACGAAAACCGCAAACGTCATCGCCATGAACGCGCCGCTCAATTCCAGCATTTTCAGCAACGGATGGCCCTCGTCGGCGGCGATGAATTGCGGCAGGAATGCGAGGAAGAAGATCGAGAGTTTCGGGTTGAGGATGTTGATCAGAAACCCGGTGACGATCACTTTCCGGCTTGAGCGGGCGTCGAGGCGCGGCTCGATCGCGAGCGCGCCCCGCTCCCGCAGCGCCTGCCAGGCCATGTACAAGAGATAGATCACCCCGCACCATTTCAGCGCCGCGAACGCCAGCGCGCTGGTGTGCAGCACCGCGGCAAGCCCGAGCATGGCGGCCGACATATGCGGCACGATGCCGAGCGTGCAGCCGAAGGCCGCTGCGATGCTGGCCCGCGATCCCTTGGTCAGCGCCGCCGCCAGCGTGTAGAGCACGCCGGTGCCGGGCGACACGATCACGATCAGCGAGGTCACGAGGAAGGAGATCGACATGGCCTTTGCCCATATCATGCCGGCCGCGACGGCGGAAGCGGTGCAAGCCGGCCGCGTCGCGTCCGGTTGCCAAAGCCTGCCGGCCATATAAAGTTTTTCGCGCAACCTTTCCCGACATGGAGCTGATCTCAGATGACCACAATCCGTGGAGCCGCCGCCGCCGTCACCGGCGCCGCCAGCGGCATCGGCCGAGCGCTGGCGCTTGAGCTCGCCGCGCGTGGCTGCGACCTGGCGCTGGCGGATCGCGACGAGGCCGGACTGCAGGCGGTCGCCGCCGAAATCGCCAAAACCCAGTCGCGAAAAGTCACCGTGCACCGCGTCGACGTCGGCGAGGCGAGCGAGATCGACGCCTTCGCGCAAGCCGCTATCGCCGGCCATCCCGGCCTCAACATCGTCGTCAACAATGCCGGCGTCGCGCTGCTCGGCCAGTTCACCGAGATCGACCAGGCGCAGATGGAGTGGCTGATCAACATCAATTTCTGGGGCGTGGTGCATGCGACCCGCGCGTTCCTGCCGCAGCTTGCGCGAAAGCCGGAGGCCCACATCGTCAACCTCTCCAGCATTTTCGGGATCGTCGCGCCACCGGGGCAATCGGCCTACGCCGCATCGAAGTTCGCGGTGCGCGGTTTCTCGGAAAGCCTGCGGCATGAATTGCAGATGGCGGAAAGCCCGGTGCGCGTGTCGGTGGTGCACCCCGGCGGCGTCGCTACCAATATCGCCCGCAACTCCCGCACCGGGGTCGGGGTGACCGACAATGAGCGCCGCGCGCAGGCGATCGAGCGGTTCGACACTGTGGCGAAGACCACGCCCGCCGCCGCCGCGCTGCGCATCATCAAGGGCATCGAGAAGAACCAGCCGCGCATCCTGATCGGCAACGACGCCCGCATGATGGATCTCTTGCAGCGTTCTCTCCCCGGCACCTATTGGGCAGTGCTGGCGCGCTGGCTGCAGGCACCGAAGGCGGGGAAGTGATTTCTCATCGTCGTCCCTGCCTAGTGCGCAATTGCGCACGGGAGCAGGGACCCATACGCCGCGGCCTCGCGTTTTGGCACAGTGACTGACGGCTTCCGCTACAACAGGCGACGGTGGTTATGGGTCCCTGCTTTCGCAGGGACGACGCATAGGGTGACGCTTTTTGCGTACAATGAATTGCCACAGATTCACTTTTCAAACGGCGTTTGCTCATAGATACGGCTTCGCGATCTCGCCGCGCAATCCACGCGAGTTTTGCAGGAAACGTCCTGCCCTCGGAAATATCAGAGGGCGCAGGGAAAGCCGGGTGGCCAATGCACCCGCAGCCTCGCGTACAAATGAAAAAAGTACACGAGCGTAGTCACCACAGGTACACCGGAGTAGACCCGGCCTTCCCTGCGCAATGGTTTTACGGCTTACTTCGCGCTCTCCCCGGTGACCAGGCTTGTTTGACACCGTCGCCTGCGCGTCTTCTCGCAGACTTGACGCCGGCATTGGGGCGCCAGAACGACACGACTT
>DATNNX010000017.1:0-11408 GCA_035601615.1 Xanthobacteraceae bacterium | reverse complement strand
TCTGCATGGATACAGGGGTGGTGCGCCGCTACACCGCGCGGCTGCTCGAGCACGCGCTAACGCGCGGCATATTCCTCTTGATCGGCATTGCGCCGCTGCGCTCGGCGCGCTCGGCGCGCTGGATGCGCGAGCGCCTCTACGGCACCATCATTCCCGACGTTTTCATCGAGCGGCTTGAGCGCGCGGCCGAGCCGGCGGCTGAGGGCGAGCGCATCGCAATTGAGCTGATCGAAGAACTCGCCGCCACTCCCGGCGTCGCCGGCGTCCATCTGATGGCGCCGGCGAACGAGGAGGCGCTGCCGCGCGTGATCACAGAGGTGCGCAAGCGGTTGCCGAGGCACTAGGCCTTACGTGATGTATTCCGGATGCCCTGCAGCGTGGAGCGCACCAGCGAGGAACGGTGACTGCAACCCCGCCCGTCACCCGCGGGGCTGACCCGCGGGTCCATCCGCTTCGCGATACTCGACGCAACGCCTCGCCAAGGGACGGATTGCCGCTGCCGGCAATGACGGTCGGGGGAGCTCTCTCTAGCTTATTCTGCCGCGTCCTCGTTCTCAGTGCGCTCGTCGCCGGCCAGAATTCGCTCGGCGATGAGACCCGCGTTTTGCCGGATCGCGGTCTCGATTTTCGCGGCAATATCGGGATTAGCCCTGAGAAACGCCTTGGCGTTTTCGCGGCCCTGACCGATGCGCTGACTGTCGTAGGAGAACCAGGTGCCTGACTTCTCGACCACGCCCGCTTTCACACCGAGATCGATCAACTCGCCGTTCTTCGAAATGCCTTCGCCGTACATGATATCGAACTCGACCTGCTTGAACGGCGGCGCGAGCTTGTTCTTGACCACCTTGACGCGGGTCTGGTTACCGACCACCTCGTCGCGCTCCTTGATGGCGCCGATTCTGCGGATGTCGAGGCGCACCGAGGCGTAGAACTTGAGCGCATGCCCGCCGGTGGTGGTCTCGGGCGAGCCGTACATCACGCCGATCTTCATGCGGATCTGGTTGATGAAGATCACCATGGTGTTGGAGCGGTTGATCGAGGCGGTGAGCTTGCGCAGCGCCTGGCTCATCAGGCGCGCCTGCAGGCCAGGCTGGCTGTCGCCCATTTCACCTTCGAGCTCGGCGCGCGGGACGAGGGCCGCGACCGAATCGATGACGAGAACGTCGACCGCGCCGGAGCGCACCAGCGTGTCGGCGATTTCGAGCGCCTGCTCGCCGGCGTCAGGCTGGGAGATCAACAGATCGTCGACATTGACGCCGAGTTTTCGCGAATAGATGGGATCGAGCGCGTGCTCGGCGTCGATGAAGGCGCAGATGCCGCCCTTCTTCTGCGCCTCGGCGAGACAATGCAGCGCCAGTGTGGTCTTGCCGGAGGATTCCGGCCCGTAGATTTCGACCACCCGGCCGCGCGGCAGGCCGCCGATACCAAGCGCAATGTCCAGGCCGAGCGAGCCGGTGGAGACGGTCTCCACATCCATCGACCTGTCGTTCTTGCCAAGCCGCATGATCGAGCCCTTGCCGAACGTGCGCTCGATCTGGGAGAGCGCGGCATCGAGGGCCTTCGTTTTATCCATGGACGAACCTTCGACGAGACGTAACGCGGTGGTCATTGCTCCACTCCTTATAGGACCGGATTCGGAAGACTCGAACGGGCAGCGAGAGGCAATGTACATGATTTGTTCTCCGTTCGCAATATGTTCTTCGAGGGGGCGGGGGTACTGTCCTACTAATTCGGACAGTACCGGGGGCGGGGTAGTGGCCTGGGCCAGTACCGGGGGCGGTGATACGGGCCCCCATTTCCGACGCGAGCGGGCCCGTTTTGATATTGCGGAAATGTCACACCGATTTTCTTTCGCGCTCGGGTAATTGTCGATGAAGCGCGAGGGCACTAGCGTGTGACTGTTACGCTTCAGGGGACCTTGGGAGGGGGCGAAGCGTAACCTCAACCCTCCGTAGGAGCCCCGATCGCAAAACCTGACGGCGGTCGGGGCTTTTTCCTTGGTCGGTTCCGGCCAGGACCGGGGCGGACTGTATAAGTCCTTGTATCCCGTTTTGAATTTCAAGCCACCGGTTTGAATTTTGGCCACCAAAAGACAAAGCCTACGCCGCGCAATTGCGGTTGCGCGCCGCCAACGAGCTCGAGCAAGCAGAGCAGGCACGCGAGGCCGCCGCCAACCTCGACCCTTCGCTGATCGTGCTCAACGCGCGCCAAATGTCCAAAGATCACCCGATTAAAGCCGCGCCGCGAGCTTTTGAGCTATCTCAATGACAGGGATGGCGAGCGAGTATCCAATGTAGCTTGCGCTGCGCGCGGTCTACGAACGGTCCGGATCGCGACTGGACGCCAGCCGAGGCCGCAGAACCCCCCGACGCTCGCGCGCGTCGGGGGTTCTCTTTCAGGCAAAGCACGGTGGAGACGAAGGCCGGTCGGGCACCCGGCATCGGTCTTCATCCAAGTGCGGCAGTACCGCGCAATCGGCCCCCAGTGTCTTGAAAGGCCGGCGCCCTCCCTACCGCTTCTCGTAGCCGCAGCGCTTCACCAACACGACCGTCCAGCATCCGGTCTCCATGCAGCTCTCGAAGCGCTTCTGACAGACGCGTTGCGTGCCGCAACGAACACGTGCCTGCGAGCACGTGGCCCGCTCCTGGGCCGACGCCCCGCCGTATGACATGGCGAGCAACGGCATGCCGAGCACGGCAGCGAGACCGGTCGCGAGAATAAAGCGTGCCATGATGTCGTTCTCCAGGAAAGGGCTCAGCGCCCGGCAAATCCTATGGCGAGATGGCAGGGCGGGCCAGTGTCCCCGCCGCGAGGCGCCCTTTCGATCCAAAGCTTTTCTTCCTCATGCCTGTTTGACAAGCACCGTGGCACGGTCGCTGGAGCGAACGCCCCCCGTGACCTATTCAATTACCAGAGGCCGCGTTCGTTTTCGGCAGAAATGTCACACGCGACGCTTTTCGAATTGGAGGCTGTTGCCGAAACCGCGCAGATCGCATTAGCGTGGGGGGATCACGATCCGCCAGAATCGTGGTGACACTACTGCACGAGAGCCCCGGACCTATCACGGCCGGGGCTTCTCTGTTTCTGCCACCCGAAGACGCGGCTCGATCGCCGTTCCGATCCAACGCTAACCGCTCGCAGCGACGTCGATACCCGCGCCGCGCACAGGCACGAGGGCGAGCGGCAGCGCAGAACCGCACTACGATCGTCGACGTGGACCAAAACGGCTGGGCGAGTAAGATCGACCGGGCTGGGGCGCACTCGGGGGGACATCGCGGCACTGGAAGGAGAAAATCGATGCGCAAAGCTACGCTCTCCCTTGCGATCGCAGTTTTGTTCGCAGCATCCGCAGCCTTGACGGCCGACGCGCAAACCTCGCGCGGCGCGAACAACGTCGGCGCTGCGGCGCAGAATTTTACGCCGATCGAACCGGCCGCCTGTCGCGGATGGGGACCTTATTGCCGACCTGGATTTACGCGCGTCTGCGGCCGGTTCCGCTGCTGGTGTCGCCCCTGCTAGTAAGCTCTGCAAGAGGAGGCCGCCGCAGGAGGCGGCCCCGCCATATCCGGTTTGTCCGCAACGAGATGACTTTGGCCTCACGGGGAGCACATCATGGTCGCGGAATTCAGAGGGCCTCCGCCGCATGACCTCGGCACGGCGGAACTCGCAACCGCCCACGTCCTCGACGAGCACATCGAAGTCATGCTGCACTTGCTCGACGATTGGCACCGCCCCATGGGCCCTATCGTTCGCGTGCAGATGACGCCCGACGTGGCGCGCTCCTTGGCGGAGCGTTTGACCAGCGCTGCCGCGCAAGCCTCCAAATAGATCGGCGCGCGAAGCGCACTGCTCATTGCCGAAGATGTTGCCACGGCCCAGCCCTTTTTCGCGCGCAGACTGCTGTCCTCGTTTCCTGAACTGATATCCGCGGGGAGATCGCATGCAAGTTCGCTGGTTGATCATTGTCTTGCTGCTGGCGCCCCTGGCGCTCTCGGCTTGCGAAGAGAAGGTCTCCCAAGCCGAAAAGGGCGACCCTGGACCGCCTGGACCCGCTGGACCTGCGGGCCCTCCCGGACCGTCAGGGCCGAGCGGAACGGTCATTCGTTTCGTCGAGGGAGAGTGTCGCCAAGCCTGCACGGTCGCGTGCGAGGCGAACGAGCGCATTCTCAATAGCTACGCACTCAACCCCGGCGGCACCTTCGTGTTCGAGGAGGAGAATCGCGCGACCTTCCGGCCGCAGCGACCGGGCGTCACGGTCAAAGTCATGCTTGCCTGCGCCTCCAAATAATTCCGCGCCGATCAGGATTTGTTAGGAGCTGTGGCGGTCAAAAGGAGGCCCCCCCCGCGGCGTCGCATTTTCGGCCACAACAGCCCCTATTCTCCGCCCAAGGGTGCGATCGTTCATGGGGGAAGGGGAATGAGAATCCTGCTCATCACTCTCGGGGCCATCGCGTTATTGATTGCGCCCGCCCATGCCCAAGGGCGGGGAAAGGGCAAATATTCCGGATCGCAGCAGCAGAGCGCCGAGCAGAAGCAGAAGGCGGCCGAGGCCGAGAAGGCGTACAAAGCCGCGCTCGACAGGATCCCGGAGCACAAATTCGATCCCTGGTCGAACATGCGCTAGGACGGGTTGAGCCGGAAGCGAAACCCGTCGTCTCGCCTCGACCGGTGGGCGGTGGGTTTCGCTGCCCTCAACCCACCTACGCCGCGTCAGTTTGCGGCTTAGCACCGCGCGAACGCATCCGACGCACAATCGCGACGATCTCGTCGCGGCTGCAGGCAATCGCGCCGAGCGCAATGGCCCGCTGTCGCTCGTAGGCCGTAATATCGTAGTGCGGAACCAGGGTCCGTGGCGGGCCCTGGTACGAGGCGCGATGAATGCCGAGTCGCGCCGCGAAGCGGTGCAGCGCGTCGGTGTCGTCGGCGAGCAGATGGGCCCATTTGAGCCCCTGCCAGTGCCAAATGGCGGCATCGACGTAAACGCCGCCCCCGATCAGCAACTCGCCCACGCGCCGGCCGCCCACGACCTTCATGCCGAGGATGTCAGCCGCCGCCTCGCGCATGGCGCCGCCTCCCGCCAACAGCCTTAACCCCACGCCGGTCAGGGGGGAACTTACCATGCCACTGCGGCGGCGCGGCAGCATGGGGAACCTTTCCGGCGGATCCCCGTTATGTCCGGTTGTGACACAGGGCGGGGGCGCAGGGAGGTGCGCCATGGCTTCCGAGGACAAGTATCAGCAGCGGGCGAGCGAGTGCTTTCGATTGGCAGAGCGATCGGTCGACGAGAAGGAGAGGAACACGTGGCGTGAACTGGCGCTGTGTTGGCTGCGGCTCTGCGAACACGCGGGACGATTTCGCCGCGTGAGCGAGGCAGCCTGACCACCAAGGAGGACGGAATTGATGAATCCATCGGAGGAATTTCTCAGGCACGCCGCCGATTGCCAGCGAATGGCGAAGTTCACGCGCGACCCCGCGAGCAAGGCGACCTGGAATCGCATGGCGGAGCGATGGCTTCAATGCGCGGAAGTTTTTGACCGGCAGCGTGCGACCGCAAGGCCCGCGCCACGACACCGCAAGGCGGCCGCCGAGTTCCAGCACTACCGGCAAGCGGGGTAGAATTCGCGAGGCCGTCGTCCCTGCGCAAGCAGGGACCCATGACAACCGGCCTGAGATCAGGGGTCCCCGCTTTCGCGGGGACTCACATTACCTGTTGAGCCCCATCTGTGCCAGCACCGCGCGGCCGAGCAGGCCGTATGGATTGGCCAGCGTCTCCAGCATCTCGAAGTGGTTGTAGCCCTCGCCGATGAGGAGCTCGGCCGGTTTGCCGGCGGCTTTAACCGCCGCGTAGAAGTCGCGCGTCTGGCGCTGGAATTCCGGCGTCTCGCAGGTGCCGTAGGCGAGAATGAGCGGCGCGTTGAGCTTGTCGAGGTGGCGCTGCGCGCTCAGCGCTTCCTCCATCTCGTCCGTGAACTTGACGTATCTCGAGCGCTTGGAGAGCCGCACAGGCTTTAGATCAAACATGCCGCTCCCGAGCATCGCGCCCTTGAGAATATCGATCGGCAGATTTTCTCCGCGCCAATCGTGGGTCACCACGCACCCGCCGAGATGCGAGCCGGAGGAATGCGCGGTGAGATAAAGTCGCGACGCATCGCCACCGAAGGCGCCGGCATTCTTGTAGACCCAAGCAACGGCGCGGCGCACCTGCTTGACCATGGGAAAGAGGCTGCCGCCGGTCTCCTCCACATTGGTGAAGTCGAGGATGACGAAATGCGCACCTGCGCGCACGAACGGCTCGGCGAGGCAGGAATAGTCGGCGGCCCGATTGGCGCGCCAGGCTCCGCCGTGAACGAAAATATTGACCGGGGCATGCGCTTGCTTGGCGCGATAGATGTCGAGCTTCTCGATCTCGGTCGCACCATAGGCGACGCGCTCGGGCGCGCCGATCGCCGCACGCGCGCGCTCGCTGTTGGCGATCCGACGCTGAGTGACCTGTTCGCGATTGGGTGCGTAGACGATCTGGTCATAGGCGTCGTCGAGCGCCTGCTGGTCCATGTCGAGCCAAACGAGCGGACCCTTCGCGCGCGGCGATTGCGGCCGCACGGCAGCGCCCACGGCGACCGCCGCGCCGGCAGCGCCAAGCGCGCCGCGGGGGAGGTTGTCACCGCGTTGCATGGTCATGCCGCCTTCGTGATCGTGCCGCCGGTCGAATTGTCGACGACGACCGGACTATCGAACCAGGTGATCGCGGGCTTGGCGCCGTAGACCTTTTCGACGCGCTCGCGCCATTCGGCGCTGTAGAGAAGCTCGGCAGCCTGCCGCGTCCGCCAGAGATAAACGCCGCCGACGATGCGCCCGTCCTCGGAGCGGATGTAATATTTCCGGATCAGCCCAGGGAGGTTTTTATATTTCGGCGCGGTCTCCTCGAAACGTCGCGTGGCCTCGGCAAGCGTGATCGGCGATGAGAGTTGGAATTGCACCAAGGTGGTGATCATGACTGCACCTCCGGGCATAGGTTATCGCGCCCTCGCCTGCTCGCCGCAAGCCGCCGCTTCGACAATCCTCCGGTGCACGAAATCACGGGTCAGCCGGTCTCACGGGCTGGCGTGATCGATGAATTTTTTAGGCGGCGCCTCGCCCCACTGCGAGGTGAGCGCCTCCTCCGCCGGCACCAGGTTCGAACCGTTGGCGAGATTGAGCCGATCGCTGTCGGCCCAGTGCTCGTGCACGCGGCCCCATGGATCGGCCCAGTAATCGTAGACTTGGCTGCCCAGCACGTGCCGGCCGATCCCCCACATGTGCTCGTATGTGCCGAACTGCGCCAGGTAGTCGTGGCCCACCGCGACATCGTCGATGTCGGGCACCTCGAAGGAGAGGTGATTGAGCCCAGTCTTGGCGTGATTGAGGCAGAAGAACACGTGATGGTCCACATAGGTGTCGCCGCGATCGCAGCGATTGAACGAACCGATCAGGTTCGTCTTGTCGCCGACGTAGACGTCGTCCGAGCACACGAAGCCCAGCATGTCGCGGACCCAATCCACGGTCTCGCGGAACTTCGGCGTCATCAGCACACCGTGCCCGATCCGCTTGACGTGCGAGGGACCCTTGGGCAGCCGCATCAGTTCGCCCGCCCGCAGCAGGGGATCCTCGCCGGTGTTGAGCTTCTGGCGCTTGGTCGCAATCGCCGGCAACCTTGCGATGCCGTGCACGACTTCGATCTGATAACCGTTGGGCTCAGTGAGCCGCACCCGTTTGCCACCGCCGGGCTCGTCGATGTCCTCGATCGGTGAGGCGCCGGGCGCGCGCGCGAGGCGCTCGAGATCGTCCTCGCTCGCGGCGTAATAGGCGAGACCCACGAATTTCGGCGCGCCTTTCTCGGTGACATGGATGTGATGGGGGGGATCGGTCCCGCGCATATAAAGCGCCGTATTGGTGCGCTCGGCGCGCACCATCCCGAACCGCGTGAGGAATTCCTCCATCACGTCGAGGTCGGGAGCCCGAAGCCGTCCATACGCGATATCGGTTGCCTTGATCCAAGCCATGCGGGTCACCTGCATTTTCTGGTCGCCGAGCCACCTCTCACAACTGCGCCGCGCCATTAAGCCACGTGGATCAGCGACGCACCGCTCGCTCAGGCTCCATCGCATCAGAGACAGTGAGCATTCATCCCAGATTCAATTCCTGGAAGAAATCATTGCCCTTGTCGTCGATTACGATGAACGCGGGAAAATTCTCCACCTCGATTTTCCACACCGCCTCCATGCCGAGCTCCGGATATTCGACGGTTTCGACCTTCTTGATGCAATGCTCGGCGAGATTTGCCGCCGCGCCGCCGATCGAGGCGAGATAGAAACCGCCGTGCTTACGGCAGGCTTCGCGCACCGCGGGGGAGCGGTTGCCCTTGGCCAGCATGATCATCGAGCCGCCGGCGGCCTGAAAGTCGTGCACGAAGGTATCCATCCGCCCCGCGGTGGTCGGGCCGAAGGCGCCCGAGGCGTAGCCCTGCGGCGTCTTGGCGGGACCCGCGTAATAGACCGGGTGGTTCTTGAAATAGTCGGGCAGCCCCTCTCCTTGTTCCAGCCGCTCGCGCAATTTGCCGTGCGCGAGGTCGCGCGCGACGATCATCGGCCCCGTCAGCGAGAGCCGCGTCTTGATCGGATGTTTGGAAAGCTCGCGCAGAATATCCTTCATCGGCCGGCGCAGATCGACATGTACCACTTCGCCGCCGAGCTTGGCGGCGTCGATCTCCGGCAGATATTTTGCCGGATTACGCTCGAGCTCCTCGAGAAAGACGCCCTCCCGTGTGATCTTGCCGAGCGCCTGCCGGTCGGCCGCGCACGACACGCCGAGCCCGATCGGCAGCGAGGCGCCGTGCCGGGGCAGCCGGATCACGCGCACGTCGTGGCAGAAATATTTTCCGCCGAACTGCGCGCCCACACCGAGCGAATGCGTGAGCCGGTGCACTTCTTGCTCCATGGCGAGGTCGCGGAAGGCGTGCCCGTCCTCGGAGCCGCGCGTCGGTAGCTCGTCGAGGTAGCGGCAGGAGGCGAGCTTGACCGTCTTCATCGTCAATTCGGCCGACGTGCCGCCGATCACGATGGCGAGATGATAGGGCGGGCAGGCGGCGGTGCCCAGCGTGAGCACCTTCTCTTTGAGAAACGCGATCAGGCGGTCATGGGTGAGGATCGACGGTGTCGCCTGGAACAGGAATGATTTGTTGGCGGAGCCGCCGCCCTTAGCGATGAACAGGAACTTGTAGGCGCCGTCGTTCTCGCCACCGCCTTCGGCGTAGATCTCGACCTGCGCCGGCATGTTCGACTTGGTGTTCTTCTCCTCGAACATGGAGATGGGCGCGAGCTGCGAATAGCGCAGGTTGCGCTTGAGATAAGCGTCGCGCGCGCCCTCGGCGAGCGCCGCCTCGTCGTCCCCCTCGGTGAAGACGAGCCGGCCCTTTTTGCCCATGATGATGGCGGTGCCGGTGTCTTGGCACATGGGGAGCACGCCGCCGGCCGCGATGTTGGCGTTCTTGAGGAAATCGTAGGCCACGAACTTGTCGTTGTCGCTCGCCTGCGGATCGTCGAGAATCGCGCGCAGCTGCTGCAAGTGCCCCGGCCGCAGCAGATGGTTGATGTCCGTGAAGGCAGCCTCGGCCAGCATACGCAGCGCCTCGCGCTCGATGACGAGGAGTTCGTGTCTGCCGGCGCGTTCCGCGCGCGCGCCATCGGCGGTGAGCTTGCGGTAGGGCGTCCTTTCGGGGCCGAGCGGGAACAGCGGTGTGTGTTTGTACGGCGGGTTGATTTCGGCGTGGACGGTCATGGTGCTTGTCGAGTTGGCTGCATGTCGCGGCGGCGGTTTTAGGCAGATTTCCCTGTCATGGGAAGCCGCCTCAGGCGTTGCAATCGTGGCGTCGTCCGGCGAATGATCCTCGCGCCCAAGCCTTACCGAGGGAGAGAGCCATGAGCCTTCGCATCCGCCGCGTCGTCACCGGCCACGACAAAAACGGCCGCGCCATCGTATCGATCGACGAACCCGTCAAGAACGTGGCCCAGACCCGGCCCGGCGCGGAGGCCACCGTGATCTGGACGAGCGAAGGCCTTCCGGTCAACAACGACGGCAGCGCCGATACGTCCACGCGCAAGGTCGGGACCACGCTCGAGAACGGCACCGTGTTCCGGGTGGTGAGCTTCGGCCCCGGGGTTGCCCCGCGCAACCACCGCACCGACTCGATCGACTACGGAACGGTGATCTCCGGCGAGATCGACATGGAGCTCGACGGCAGCAGCGTGCATCTGAAAGCCGGGGACGTGCTGGTACAGCGCGGCACCATCCACAACTGGGTGAACAAGGGCACAGCGCCGTGCGTCATCGCCTTCGTGCTGGTGGCGGCGAAGCCGGTCACCGCCGGCGGCAAGGTGCTCAACGCCGTGGGTTGACTTCGTCGCTCAGGCGTCGAACTCCTTAAAGTAACGGTAGATGCCCCACTGGCTGAACGGAATGCGCCGCGGCGAGGCAACATAGGCCGCGATCCGCGGCCGCTTGGCTACGCGCTCGTGCAGCGCAACGACGCGCGGCACCTTGCGCTCGAAGCGCCGCATACGCCGCGGGAACGCGTAGCGGAGACCCTCGATGATCTGAAACAACGAGAGGTCTGCGTAGGTCAGCTTACGGCCGATGAGATAAGGGCCGCCGCTTTTTTGCAGCACGCGCTCGAAATAGCGCAGGAATTTCGGCAGCCGATAGCGCCAGAAATATTTGGTGGCGAGCTTGGCGGCGGCGCGCTGCTGTTCGTAATAAAGATAGCCCGTGATCGGATGATGCGTGTTGTGGATCAGCGCCACGAGGTCGGCGATGGTGAGCTGCAACTGGTGCACCCACAACCGTCCGGCCTCATCCCGGGGCGCAAGATTAAGCCGTGCGCCGAGGTAGAGGAGGATGTTGGCGGTTTGCGCAATCACGAGCTTGCCCGCCTTGAGGAACGGCGGCGCGAATGGGGGGTGCGCGGTGCCTCGGCCTTCGATGAACTTCATCATCGCAGGGACGCCGCGCTTGCCGGAGCGTCGCGCCATGTCGATGTAGTCGGCGCCCGCCTCCTCCAAGGCGAGGCGAACGAATTCGCCGCGGCCCTGGATCGTCGGCCAGTAATAAAGCTCGTAGCGCATGATAGTGGCTCCTTCAGCGGACGCGGACGTAGCCGACGTAGGGTGGGCAAAGGCGCACGCCCAAACAAGTTACGCAGTTGGCGCAGGTTTGACTGCGTGCGCCGTGCCCACGCTTGAAGGAAAGCTCACGCCAAATTAAGAGGCGCAGCGTCATCGCGTTGCGTTGCGTGATCGTCATACAATGATCGAGCCGATTTATCGACAATCAGCCGCGTGGGCACGGCGCGTTCCGCGCCTTTGCCCACCCTACGA
>DATNNX010000016.1:0-2702 GCA_035601615.1 Xanthobacteraceae bacterium | reverse complement strand
CCTCCCTATCCCTCCCCCGCAAGCGGGGGAGGGGACCGTGTGGCGCGACCCTTTCGTAATGCGGCGACTAACCACCGAGCACGGGCCATGGTTATGCAACAGCCACGAATGAATATGCTCACAACCGCTGCTGCAGGAAGGTGCCGATGCGCGCGATGGCGTCGCGGCCCTCCGGCAGAATGCGCGCGAAGAGGTGCCAGGCATGCGGCATGCGCGGCCACACTTCGATGTCCACGTCGCATCCCGCCGCGCGCAGTTTCTCGGCCATCCGGATGGCGTCGTCGCGCAGGATTTCGTCGCTGCCGACGTGGATCAGCGTGGGCGGCAGCCCCGACGCATCGCCATAGAGCGGCGAGGCATAATGGTTGCGCGGATCGGCGCCGCCGAGGTAAGCCGTCGCGAGCGCCGGGAGGATGGCGACGTTGAGCATCGGATCGACCGCGGCGTTCAATTTCAACGAATGTCCCGTGAGCGCCAAGTCCGTCCACGGCGAGATCGCGACCGCGGCGGCAGGCAAGGCCAGACCCTCGTCGCGCAGCTTATAAAGCGTCGCGAGCGCGAGACCCCCGCCCGCCGAATCTCCCACGAAGGCGATCCGCCGCGGATCGAACTCTTGGACGAGCGTGCGGTAGATCGTCACGGCATCCTCGAGCGCGGCGGGGAACGGATGCTCCGGGGCGAGACGATAGTCGAAGTAGAGCACGCAGGCGCGCGCGGCGGCGCCGATGCGCCAGGTGAAATCCTGCAACAGCTCCGCCGAGCCGATCGTATATGCGCCGCCATGGAAATACAGGACGCAGCGATCTCTGCGCGCCGCATCAACCGCGATACGAACCGCGTTGACGCCGCTGGCGTCGATCACGGTGGTGAGCGTGCCTGCCGGCGGGCGTGGAACAAAACGTTCGATCCGCTTGAGCCGGCGCCGAACCGTCGCCGTGGGCACCGGGCGGCGCGCTCGACGGTTTTTGAACAGGCGCAGCGCCCATCGCAGGAGCTCGGCCTGTATGCTGATGCGCTGAGTCGGGTGACCGACGGAGCGCGCCCGCCGACGCGAGGGTCGGGAATTCATGCGCACGCCGCAATCAAAGCTGGTTGTGTTGCAATTGACCAGAATTTCGCCACCAAAGAGCCGCTCTCTGCTCGTTGTGTGGTCGGCGAATTAAAGCATAATAGCGCCAATCGGAGAATGGCGCGGGACTTCAAAGGCGCGGTGCGATAGCGCGATCGATCGCCGGGGGGCGTTCGTCACATGTCCAGATCCAGCGTGGCGCTGAGCAATCTGCGCGGCTTCGCCATCGTGATGGTGGTGGCGTTTCACGCCTTCATCGCCTATCTCGGCTCGCAACCCGCCTCTCCGCTCCCGTTCGACGCGCCGCCCTATGCCTGGCTTGCGAACCCGATCGTCGATAGCGCGCGCTGGTTCGGCTTCGACCTGTTCTGTGCGCTCCAATACGTCTACCTCATGCATCTGATGTTCTTCTTGTCCGGCCTGTTTGTCTGGCCGAGCCTGTCGCGCAAGGGAGCGAGAACGTTTCTTTACGACCGCTTGGTTCGGCTCGGCGTGCCGTTCGTGGTCGGGCTCTACGTGCTGATGCCGATCTCCCTTTATCCGGTCTATCGCGTCACCGCGGTCGATGCGAGCTGGTCCGCGTTCTGGTCGCACTGGATCGCGCTGCCGTTTTGGCCCAGCGGACCGATGTGGTTCTTGTGGATGCTGCTCCTGTTCGATATCGCCGCGACTGCGCTGTTTTGGCTTGCTCCGCGCGCGGGCGAATCCTTGGGCCGGCTGGCGCAGCAGGCCGCCGCCCATCCCGGCCGGTATTTCCTCGCGCTGGTGGGCATCTCGGCGGTCGCTTATCTGCCGCTTTCCGCCGTGTTCGCGCCGTGGAAGTGGTTGCAGTTCGGTCCGTTCGCCTTTCAACCAAGCTTAGCGCCCCAATACGCCATCTACTTCTTCGCTGGGCTCGGCATCGGTGCGTTCGGGTTGGAGCGGGGCCTGCTCGAGGCGGAGGGAATACTGGCGCAGCGTTGCTGGCATTGGCTCGCGCTCGCCGCCGCGACATTCCTGCTGTGGATCATTCCGACCGCGCTGATCGTCAACGGAACAACTTTGCCCGGCCTGCAAATCGCCGCCGATCTCGGCTTGCTCTTCTGCGCGGCAGCTGCGTGTTTTGCGCTGGTGGGGCTATTCTTGCGCACGACCCGGCGGCATCGGCCGATCTTGGAAAGTCTCGCCGACCACGCCTATGGGATTTATTTCGTGCACTACGTCTTCGTGCTTTGGCTGCAGTACATCTTGCTTGACGTGGCGTTGTTCGCGGTCGCGAAGGCCGCGATCGTGTTTATCGGCGCGGTTACGCTGAGCTGGGCGACAACCGCCGCCGTGTGCCGCCTTCCCATCGGCGCCCGCCTGATGGGCCGCAAACCGCGCGAATTGGTGCGCGCGCGCGCGCGGGCGCGGTGAGCTGGCATCCCGCTCCCGCGACGTCCCGGCAGTAGCGCTCGAACTGGGCTGCGGTTTCTCGTCGGTATGTCAGCTTTCGGGGGAAAACCGGAAAAATCTGTTCACTCAGAGCATTACCGGTTGTGACCCCAAGCGGACATTCCACCCAATTTACAAACTGCTGCTGCCCCAAATATTTCTACGGCTTGCTGGTCGGGGCCATCCACCCATGAGGCGGCCGAAATGAAAAGCCCCAGCA
>DATNNX010000015.1:0-37647 GCA_035601615.1 Xanthobacteraceae bacterium | reverse complement strand
GCGTCGAGCGCTGCAATCCTTCGAAAGCGACTTCAAGCACCAGGCCCTGATCGGGCGCGTGCACGATTTCGCGTACCGGGCCGAAGCGCTCCACCGTGTTGCGGCGGACAAAGCGATCGATCTGAATGAGCTCCTCGTCGGTAAAACCGAAATAAGCTTTGCCAACGGGCACGAGCACGTCACCGTCCTCGCCCTTGGTCCAGACTCCGAAAGTATAGTCGGAATAATAGGACGAGCGCTTGCCGTGGCCGCGCTGGGCGTACATCAAAACCGCATCGATGATGAACGGATCGCGCTTCCACTTCCACCACAGGCCCCTGGGACGGCCCGGCACATAGGGCGCGTCGCGCCGCTTGAGCATGATGCCCTCGACCGCATCGGCATCGGCGCCCGCCCCGGCTGCGGCCGGGTCCTGGCGCGCGACGATGAGATCGTCCCACGTGACGAACGCCACCACTGGCGAGAGATCGACCCGCGGCTCGCGTAAGCGGGCAATGAATTGTTCCAGCCGCGCTCGCCGTTCGATGAACGGACGCTCGCGCACATCCTCTTCGCCATCAACGAGAAGGTCGTAGGCGCGCAGATGCGCGGGAAATTCGGTCAGTAACGCCGGGCTTACGGTTTTGCGGTTCAGCCGCTGCTGCAGCACATTGAAGCTCTGTACACGTCCCTCGCGCACGATCAGGAGTTCGCCATCGATCGCTCCCGGCATCCGCAAAGCAGCAATCAGGTCCGGGAAGCTAGCCGAGATATCCTCTCCGGTGCGCGAGTAGACCCGCGCAACGAGTCTGCCGTCCTCGCTTCGGCCGGCAACGGCCTGGACGCGGATGCCGTCCCATTTCCATTCGCCCACAAAATCTTTGGGATCGAGGCCGACGAGAGCGACGTCCTCGAGCGCATGGGCGAGCATCGGTGGCCGGAAGGGGGCAGGATCACGGCTCGCCGGCTTGCGGCTGCGACCTTCCAGCCAGGCAAACAGCTCGAGATAGGGCGGCCGCATCCCGGGCCAAATCAGCTCGACCTCTTGCGGGTCTTTGTCGCCGAGTGTGGCGACGGCAGTCTTGGCAAGGCGCGCGGAAACGCCGATCCGCAGGCCGCCGGTCATGAGCTTGAGCAGCGCCCAGCGGCCGATCTCATCGAGGTGATCGAGCCAGCGCGCGAGCTGGCCCGGCAGCTGCGTCTTGCCGAGAGAGGAGAGGGTGGTGATAACCGAGGACAGCAACAGCTCACCATGGTTTGGGCAATCTCCGCCGGTCGCAGTTTCCTGTGCGCCAGAGGGCTGCCCGCCAGAGGACGTGACGTTGTGCGGCTGCGGCGATCCGCCGGCGTCCGGTCGCGGCTCCCACATGAGCGCGACGGTCTCGGAGAGATCGCCGACATAATCGTAGGACAATTCGAACAGTACCGGATCGACCCGTTCGGCAATCAGCGAGCGGATCACGCTCGGCTTTGCGTGCTGGAAGCTCAGCACCCCCGTCAGCGCCGCGAGCGCAAAGCCGCGTTCAGGGTCGGGTGTGCTGCGGAAATAGTCCGTCATCAGCCGCAGTTTGTTGTTGCGGCCGGGCTCATATGCGAGGCGATCAAGCAATTCGGCGAACCGGTTCATCACGCCTCGGCGGGATTTTCGGTCGCCCCGTCGGCCTCCTCGTCCCCGTAGCCGACGATATCGAGCGGCCGCGCTTGCAGGCCTTGGCTCCTACTCCAGTGCACCAGCGCCTCTTCCTGCCCGTGGGTGACCCAAATATCCGCGGCGCCGGTCGCGGCAATCGTCGCAGTTAGCCCGTTCCAGTCGGCGTGATCCGAAATCACCAGCGGCAGTTCGACCAGATGCTGGCGCGCCCGCGCCCGCACACGCATCCATCCCGAGGCAAAGCAAGTCACCGGATCGGGGAAGCGCCGCGACCACAACTCCTTTAACGTCGAGGGAGGACAGAGCGTGATAGTGCCGGCAAGCTCGACCTTCTTCGCATCGCGCGCGAGCTCGAGCCGTCCGAGGTCGATGCCGTGACATCCATAGTAGCGAGTGATCTTCTCCATTGCGCCATGCATATAGATCGGTTGATCATATCCGGCCTGCCGGATCATCGCGATCACGCGCTGCGCCTTGCCGAGAGGATAGGCGCCGACTAGATGCGCCCGGTCGGGAAACAGGCGAACAGAACGGAGCAGCTTTGCAATCTCGGCCTCGGGATTGCCGTGGCTAAAGACGGGTAGTCCGAAGGTGGCCTCGGTGATGAATACATCGCACTGAATAAGTTCGAATGCCGTGCAGGTCGGATCCGCGATGTCCTTGTAGTCACCGGAGGCGACGACGCGAACGCCGTTTGCCTCGACCGCGACTTGCGCCGAACCAAGCACGTGCCCGGCGGGATGGAAGGTCACCCGTGCGCCGCCGAGCGTGATGGTCTCGCCGTACCGGATCGCCTGCATGGAGCCTGCGAAATTTTCGCCGTAGCGCAGGCGCATGAGGTCGAGCGTCTCCTGAGTAGCAAGCACGGCGCCGTGCCCGGCACGCGCGTGATCGGAGTGGCCGTGAGTGATCACAGCTTTGTCAACCGCGCGCGTGGGGTCGATATGGAAGCCGCCGATCTTGCAGCAGATGCCGGCGGGCGTTCGCAGGAGAATATCTTCGGCACGCATGGCCTTGAGATATGATGCAAATGGCACAATGACAGGTGGACGCCCTCGGCGTCGGTTCCCACCTATCCACCCACACCTGCGCGCCCCGGAGAGGGCATTCGCAATGAATGAGCCTTCAACGAGTCATGGCGATCTTTATTAACCGGTCATGAACGTGCTCGACAAAACCGCGCTTCTGCCCGAGCCTTTCTTGCGTTGGTTCGCCAGCCGTGGCTGGGCTCCGCGCGCGCATCAGCTGGAGCTTTTGGCCAAGGCGCGTGCCAGCCGTTGCGTGCTGCTGATCGCGCCCACCGGGGCGGGCAAGACGCTGGCCGGGTTTCTGCCCAGCTTGGTCGAGCTGAGCGCGCCAGTGCGCGCGCCCAATTCATCTCGCCCCGGAGCATCTGCGTCGCCGGCGGGGGAGACGCACCCGCTGCCACTGGATACCGAGCATCGCAGCCGCCAATCGGCGTTGCTGGGAGCACGCAGGCTCATATCCACCGGCCGCAGTCTCCGGCGCGAAGGCGGGCTGCACACGCTCTACATCTCGCCTCTGAAGGCGCTTGCCGTCGATATCGCGCGTAACCTGGAACGGCCAGTCGCCGAGATGGGTTTGCCAATCCGCATCGAGACCCGCACGGGCGATACACCGGCCTCGAAGCGACAGCGCCAGCGCCGAGATCCGCCGCACATCCTGCTGACCACGCCCGAGCAGCTCGCGTTAATCCTGGCTTCGCCCGATGCGCCTTATCTCTTCGGGTCGCTCAAGCGGGTCGTCCTCGATGAGCTGCATGCGTTGGTGACGTCCAAACGCGGGGATCTGCTGTCGCTCGCCTTGGCGCGGTTATTCACGCTCGCTCCCGATCTCGGCAGCGTCGGTCTGTCCGCAACTGTGGCCGAGCCCGATGATCTGCGCCGCTTTCTTGTGCCGCAGCAGTCCGGAACGGCACTCGCCGACCTCGTCGTGGCGCAAGGAGGCGCGCCGCCCGATGTCACCATGCTCGATACCGCCGAGCGGCTGCCCTGGGCCGGGCATTCCGCCCACCACGCGCTCGGCGAGATTTACCGGCTGATCCAGCGGCACAAGACCACGCTGGTCTTTGTCAATACGCGCAGCCAGGCCGAAAGCGTGTTCCAGGAGCTGTGGCGCCTCAACGAGGATGCGCTTGCGATCGCGCTCCATCACGGATCGCTGGACGTGGCGCAACGCCGAAAGGTCGAGACGGCGATGGCGCAGGGTAGCCTCCGCGCCGTTGTCGCCACTTCCTCACTCGATCTCGGCGTCGACTGGGGCGATGTCGATCTCGTCCTTAATGTCGGCGCGCCGAAGGGCGCTTCGCGTCTCCTCCAGCGCATCGGCCGGGCCAATCACCGCATGGAGGAGCCCTCGAAAGGCGTGCTCGTTCCCGCCAACCGTTTCGAGGTGCTCGAGTGCACCGCGGCGCTCGGCGCGATCGCCGATGAGGCGCAGGATACCCTGTCATCGCGCACCGGCTCACTGGACGTGCTTGCGCAACACCTGCTCGGCTCGGCCTGCGGCGAGCCATTCCTTGCGGAGGAGCTCTATGCCGAGGTGAAAAGCGCCGCGCCCTACGCCGGGCTCGCGCGCGCCGATTTCGACGCCGTGCTCGATTTCGTCGCAACCGGCGGTTATGCGCTCAAAGCGTACGAGCGTTTTGCCAAGATCAGGCAAGGCAAGGATGGCCGCTGGCGCGTCAGTCACCCCGTCATCGCGCAACGCTATCGCATGAACGTCGGCACCATCGTCGAAGCCGATATGCTCAAGGTCAGACTCGTGCGCTCGCGTGCCTCGAAGATGATTCCACGCGGCGGGCGGATTCTGGGCGAGGTCGAGGAATATTTCATCGAAATGCTGGTGCCCGGCGATACCTTCGTTTTTGCCGGGGAAATTTTGAAGTACGAGACGCTCGTCGAAGACGAGGTTTATGTTTCGCGCGCGACGGCGGAGGACCCGAAGGTGCCAGCCTATGAGGGCGGGAAGTTCCCGCTCTCGACGTACCTCGCCGATCGTGTGAGAAAGATCATTTCCCATCGGGAAGAATGGCGACGGCTACCGGACCAGATTCGCGAGTGGCTGGAGATCCAGGAATCGCGCTCGCTGCTGCCCGGACCGCGGGAGTTATTGGTCGAGACCTTTCCGCGCGCGAACAAGCAGTATCTCGTCTGCTATCCGTTCGAGGGAAGGCTCGCGCATCAAACGCTCGGCATGCTGCTCACGCGTCGGCTCGAGCGGGCGCGGCTTCGCCCGCTTGGCTTCGTCGCTAATGAATATGCGCTCGCGGTTTGGGGACTCGGAGACGTCGCACAGAAGGTCGAGCGCCGCGAGCTTTCGTTGGCGGCATTGTTCGACGAGGATATGCTCGGCGATGATCTGGAAGCGTGGCTCGCCGAATCTGCGCTGATGAAGCGTACCTTCCGCGTCTGCGCGATCATCGCAGGCCTGATCGAGCGCCGGTTTCCCGGCAAGGAGAAGTCGCGGCGGGAGGTGACGATCTCGACCGATCTCGTGTACGACGTCCTGCGTCGCCATCAGCCCGGCCACATTCTGCTGCGCGCTGCTCGCGCGGATGCCGCCGCCGGTCTGCTCGACATTCGTCGGCTGGGCGATATGCTCTCGCGTATTCGGGGCCGAATCATCCATCAGGCGCTCGACCACGTTTCGCCGCTTGCGGTGCCGGTGATGCTCGAAATCGGCCGCGAGTCGGTCTACGGCGAAGCATCTGAGGTGGTGTTGGCGGAGGCCGAGGCGCAGCTCGTCAAAGAGGCGATGGAGTGAGGATGCAAGCACCGTCGGCGGTGCTGCCGCCACTTGATATGCGGGGCGCAGCGCAGATTACTGTCGCCGGCGTCGCGGTCGTTATCGATTGCGCCGGCGCGCTATATTGGCCCGATGAGCGCGTGCTCGCGGTTGCCGACCTGCACCTGGAAAAAGGTTCCAGCTTCGCTGCGCGAGGCGTGCTGCTGCCACCCTATGACACCGCTGCGACGCTGGCGCGGCTCGCGCTCGTCATCGCCCGATACGCGCCTCGGGCCGTCATCGCACTCGGCGACAGCTTTCACGATGGGCATGGCCCAGTTCGCATCGCGGCGGCGGACCGAGCTGCGCTCGTCGCGCTCCAGCGCGGCCGCGATTGGATCTGGATCGCAGGCAACCACGATCCCGATCCTGTCAGCGCGATAGGCGGCAACTTTGTCGCGGCGCTTGCGATTGGAGCGCTGGCCTTTCGCCACGAGCCTAGCGGTGAGGCGGGCGAGATCGCCGGTCATCTGCATCCGATGGCCCGTGTGAGCGGGCGCGGGCGCTGCATAACTAGACGCTGCTTCGCCAGCGACGGCGCGCGGCTAGTGATGCCCGCCTTCGGCGCCTTTGCCGGAGGCCTCAACGTTCGCGAGCGCGCGTTCGCCGACGTGTTCGGGACACTGGGATTCGTCGCCTACATGCTCGGCGAGGGGCGGATCTATGCTCTCGCGGCGGGGCGGTGTCTTGCGGATTGAGCGATTTCCTCGTGCCGCCGCAGGCCGAGGAGACATATCACGCCATTTCACAGTCATGGCCGGGCGTGTTTAGTCCCGCCGGAACACTACCGACGCGAACCAGCCGGTGGCGATTGCCATCATGGCTGTGGCGAGGCCGTAGAGCACGCCGTGCTCGCGTGCGGCGGCCGTGACAACTTGCTCGAAACCCGATTTGTAGACCTCGAACGGAGCAGGTGTGCGTGCGATCTGCGCGCCATCCGCGAACAGCCGCACGTCAACCTCGTAGGTGCCGACCGGCACCTCGGCCGGCAATGGTATTGAGGCGCGGAACAAGGGCGGCGCGAGGAACGTCACGCCGTTGGACGCTTCACGGTAGAGTCCTTGCTCGCTCTTGATCTTGATGAAGGCGACCCGGAACGGATCGTCGCTGGCGGCGTCGGCGATATTGACGCTCGCCCGCTGCAGCAAGGGAACGTTGTCGAGGCCGAGCTGGAGGCGTCGCAGCGTTTCGGTATTGGTGATGGCGTCGAGCGGCCGGTTTGCCAGCACAGCGAGATAGGTGGGTACATTCTCCAGCACACGCGAGTCGGCATTCACCCACAGTCCAAGCATTCTCTCCTTGCGGAAAGTCACCATGGTTTGACGCGGGCCGGTGACCGTGACGATGATATCGTAGCCGGCCCGCCTCGGGCGGGACGCCGCATCCTGCTCGATTCCACCGAACAGGACGAGTTCCTCGCCGACGAAATTGGAGGTTATCATCACCCGGTGATTGGATAGCGAGGCGACCAGTCGCTCACCTGCGGCCGGTAGCGCCGAGGCGATGAGCGCGCCAAACCCAGCGAGGACGGCAGTCAGAGAAGGGCGCCTCATATGTCACCATCCACGGCGCGGACGGAATAGAAAGTCTCGGGCGCCAGCACCAGGTTGAGTGCAAAGCGAATTCCGACCGCTAGCACTAGCAGCCCGAGCAAGAGGCGAAGCCGCTCACCGCTCATCTTCTGCCCGGCGCGCGCGCCGAACTGTGCTCCGGTCACGCCCCCAACCATCAAAAACAGGGCAAGCAACGCATCGACAAGATGATTGACGGCCGCGTGCATGACCGTGGCGGAGGCCATGGTGACAAGTGTGAGCACCATCGACGTGCCGATCACCGTCGCTGTGGGTACCCGCAGTACGTAGATCAGCAGCGGCACCAGCAGAAATCCGCCGCCGATGCCCATAACTGCTCCGACAAACCCGATGATGAACCCGATTCCCCACACCGGGATCGCGGAGACATAAATGCGCGAGCGTTTAAAACGCAACTTGAGGGGCAACCCATGGATCCACGTGTGGCTGCCGGGCCTGCGCAGCTCGACCGGCTTGCCTTGCCGCGTGCGAATAATGGCGCGCACGCTCTCGGTCACCATCAATGCACCGACCACGCTGAGGAGAAGGACGTAGGAAACGCCTATCGTGACGTCGAGCTGGCCGATCGCACGCAGCGTGGTGAACAGCCAGACGCCGAAAGCCGTGCCGATTATGCCCCCCGCAAGCAGCATGAACGCGAGCGCGAGATCGATCGCCCTGCGCTGCCAGTAGCTGATCGCCCCGGACATGGAAGAAGCGGCGATATGGCCGGTGACGCTTGCCACAGCGACCGCCGGTGAGATGCCAAGAAATATCAGCAGTGGCGTCATGAGAAATCCACCGCCGATGCCGAACATGCCGGAGATGAATCCGACGGCAAGGCCTATGGCCAGAATGACGAACACATTGACCGGCAGGTCTGCGATCGGAAGGTAGATCTGCAAGCGCGCGGTCCTTGCCTCGAGGCTCAAACGCTGACAGGGCGACTTCCAGCGCCCTGCGAAAAGTGACGGAGTCTCGACCCACTTGGCGGCGCGACGCCCGCAAAATGGCTGACTGACGAAATCGCGCTAGCGGCCGCAAGAGCCCACTTGCGCTGATCGTGGCGAAAGGGCATCGCCCGGCACGACGCCCGCGAATGGCTCGGGACTCAGCGGACAGGCGGGCGCATTCTACCCCTGAGGATCGTGCACGCCACGCCTCGGTTCATTTTTATTGTGCACGACGCGAGGCGGCAAGCTCGAGCTCGGGGTTCACCCCCGGTGGCGCGGGCGCGGAGCTCGATCCAGCCGCCGGCGCGCCGCTGGTAAGCCCGGACGATGGCCGGACCTTTCCTGTAGCTTCAGGTTCAGGCGCCGACCCTGGAATGAAGGGATCGGCCGCAGGCGCGACAACAGTTCCGCTGTCGACAGCGGAGAAAATGGTCGCTGGGCGACGAAGAAGCGGCGCGGGTGGCGCGGGAAGACCAGGCTCCCCGGCACTGGCCGGCCCTGGAACGGCACGCGGCATCGCGTCGGGCGTCATGGCCGTGTAGCTCGGCGCGGTCACTGTCCTTTCATCGGAAGGGATGAACAGGATCCTCGCGATCTGAAGAACCCCAAGCACGATTAGGGTGGCGGCTATTGCGCCGAGCCACGCGTGTGGGTTGCCAATGGCGCTGGCGGGCACACTACGGACGATTTTGCCGGCAGCTACTAGCTCGTCCCTGCCGCCAACACTTCCGCTTGCGCCCTGCGCCGCGCGTCGCGCTGCGGCGATGAGATCCGACCTGCGGCCGTGATCGGGCAGGACCGACAGCTTCGCGGTGCCGACCGCTGAGTCGGCCCCCAGGACGTGATCGGCGGGGGAGGCCGGCTTGTGAGCACTAGCTGCGCCGGAACGCGATTCTGCCGCATCTTCGCGGGACAGGTTAGGGCGGATCGGGAGGTGGGAAAGCGTTGGTCCGCCGGTGCAAGCCGGTTCGAGCGCTGCCGGCGTGGTGGGCGCCTCCGACGCAATCGGCGCTTCGGATGTTGTCGCGGCCGCTGGCGCAAACGGATCCGCGCTGGCCGCAACCGTCGGCAAGGCGTCCCTCGCCGAGGCGACCTCGTTGGTGATCTTAATCTCGATCACACCCAGCCGATCGATGACATGCGCCATTGCGCCATGGATGAGTTCGAGCGAGCCCTGCACCTTCTTTTCGCCCTTGTGTAGCTCGGCGATATCGCGCGAGAGCGCATCGAGATCTGGTGCCGGCATCGGAGCGAGCGGAGCCCGTCTTGCTGCGTGCTGGCGTGCGATATGGACGAGTACTTCCGCTAATTCCCGCTCGATCGTTTCGAGACGATCGAGTCGGGCATCGGAGGCCTCGAGTTTTTCAACCAGCTTTGCGATTTTTCGCGAAAGTTGCTGCAGGGCTTGCGCCATGCCGAGGAGTGTTTCAGACGGCACGGCGCCGCGCAGCGTATCGCGTATCCCGGCAAGATCGTCGCGCAATGGGCCGACGATGCCGTCGAAGCAGCAGGATGGCGAGAGGTTTTCGTCGGACGTGTCCTCGTATGTATCATAGCGCGGCTGCGCAAGCCGTTTGAGGTCGATACTTTGTTTTGAAGCCGCATCGAGAATGATGCGGTCGAGCCAATCGTCGACTGAGATGCCGCAATGGCGCGCGGCCTCGCACGCGGCTCGGTGCGTCCGTCGCCTCATTTCTTTGCTTTGCCACGGAACGCCAGATGTCATTGCCGCATCATCTTCCAAGAGCGCGGAGCGGGGGGCGGAACGTGCTTGTGTGAGCCGGCCCTCGTCAGCAGGCGGCGAATAGTTCCCCTGAGCCCTCGCGCGCAGTCTTTGTCGTTCGGGTAAACAGAATGTTAAGATCCGCGAGGCGGGCGCCCCGCGCATCCTTGCGGATCTTCATCGCAGGACCATCAGGCCCGTCGTGATCACGGCGAAAATGACGAGCGTTGTGCCGATCACCGTCGCGACGTGGCGCCATCCGAGTGCCGCGATCCCACTCAACGACGTACCAAGCCCGAGTGCCGATATCGCGAGCAACAATCCCCAAGTCGATGCTTCGATCAATGGAGCCTTGATCCACGCGAGCATCTGGGCAAACGGGGGGATTGCGGGCGCAATGCTGTTTAGGACGCACAGAGCTACGAAAACGATCGCGAAGACCGGAATTGGGATCCTTGCGGCGGCGGTCGTAACCTTTCGCTGCGCGAACAACCAGCCGATTGCCAGAACCAGCGGCAGCATGAGAAAGACGCGAAACAGCTTGACAACGACTGCGGTATTTCCCGCCGTTTCCGATACCGAGTATCCGGCCCCGACCACCTGGGCGACATCGTGGATGGTCGCTCCGAGCATTATTCCCGTGACCTGTGCATCGAAACCGAGCCAGGTGCAGACCGGCGGGTAGACGACCATTGCCAAGGTCGAGAGGGCATTCACGGCGACCACGACAAAGGCGATATCGGTCTCCTTGCCTTTGTAGTCCGGCAGCACGATCGATGTCGCCAGCGTGGCGGAGGCTCCGCATACTGCCGTGCCTGCGCCGGCTAGTGCTCCGTAAGCACGCTCCAACGCGAACAGGCGTGCCAGCAGGAAGCCAGCGGCCAGGGTAATCACCATCGCGACCACCACCAGGATAGCTGTCCTCAATCCCAGAGCCGCAATTTCAGCGAGTGCGATCCGCAGGCCGAGCAACGCGACGGCCCAACGCAAGATGACCTTCAGACAGAGCAGGATGCCGGGTTGAAACAATCGTCGTCGCGCGAGCGGATTGAGCGCGATGCCGATCACGAGCGCGAGCACCATGGCGGGAATCGGCAAAAGCCCGGCCAGGAGCCGAGCAGCGCCGACGGCGCTGATTGCGACCGCGGCGGACAGCAACAATCCAGGAATGGAAGGACGAACGTCCGCCACACCTCGCTCCGCCGATGTGCCGGAAGATGTCAACGGCGGATCTTCGCGGGCCAGCCGATGGCCGCAGGCCCCAAGACGTCGGCATTAGACTCGCTGGGGTCCTGGAGCAGCGCCTTGTTTTCGTCGCCTCGCCACAAGGGCGCTCTCAACCGCTCCAAGCGAAACGACGGTCGGCGGTAATCCATCGACCGGGGTGGGTCTATCGCACAATTTGGAAATTGCATGAGTTCCTTTCCCGACTGGGCTGGTTCTGAAAAACCGGCGGGCGCTTGTCAACGCCCGCACTCTCGCATAGTGCGGTGCTCGCCTGTAAAGTGCTCGACAACGGGCTTCGTCATGAGCGTCCTTAACCTCCCACGTCCCGGCTGGATGGCCGAGGACCTCGTGCTGCTCGAGGAGCAAGCGCGGCGCTTCATCGCGACCGAGTATGTGCCCCACCTCGATACCTGGAACGAGCTGGGCATGTACGACCGCGAAGTCTGGACCAAAGCGGGTGCGGCTGGCCTCCTTTGTCCGGCCATTCCCGAAGAATACGGGGGGGCAGGCGGCAGTTTTGCGCACGAAGCGGTGATCGGCCGGGAACTGAGCCTTGCGGGCTTCGACTCGTTCGGGGCGCCGCTGCACTCCGGCATCGTCGCGCCCTACATTCTCCATTACGGGACTGACGAGCAAAAACGCCGCTGGCTGCCGAAGCTCGTTACCGGCGAACTTGTCGGTGCCATCGCCATGAGCGAGCCCGGCACCGGCTCTGACTTGCAAGGCGTGCGCACCACGGCGAAAAAGTCCGGCAACGGCTATGTGCTCAACGGCTCGAAAACTTTCATCACCAACGGCCAGCACGCCAATTTGATTATCGTCGTCGCCAAGACCGACGCGAATGCAGGGGCGAAGGGCGTGTCGCTGATGGTGGTGGAAACCGAGGATGCGACGGGTTTCCGTCGCGGCCGGAAGCTCAAGAAGCTTGGCCTCGATTCCGCCGATACTTCAGAGTTGTTCTTCGAGGAGGTGAAATTGCCCGCGGAGAGCCTGCTCGGCAGCGACGAAGGCCAGGGTTTCGTGCAGCTGATGAGCGATCTCCCGCGCGAGCGCCTCATCGTTGCGGTGCATGCTCAGGCCATGCTCGAACGGGCGCTTGCTGTCACCATCGAATACGTCAAGCAGCGCGAGGCTTTCGGCAAAAAGCTTATCGAATTCCAGAATACCCAGTTCGGACTCGCCGAGTGCAAGGCGGAGGCGACTATCGCACGGGTGTTTCACGACCATTGCATCGAACGCTATCTTGCAGGCACGCTCGATACGGTTACAGCCTCCATGGCCAAGTATTGGCTGACCGACTTGCAGGGAAAAATCATCGACCGTTGCCTGCAGTTTTTTGGTGGGTATGGCTACATGGAGGAATTTCCGATCTCGCGAATGTACCGTGATGCGCGGGTGACGCGTATCTACGCCGGCACCAATGAGATCATGAAGCTTCTGATCGCGAGGAGCCTGTGACGGCTGCAGGGGTGGCGATTGTCGGTATCGTTGGCATCGCACGATCGTCATGAGTCGCCGCGCGGCTCGGATCTGTGGCAAATTCATCGGGAGGAAGTGAATGCCGGAGCGACATCGCCAAGGGTCCGGCACAGCAGATTGCGTCATATCCCATCTGCGACTGAGGCGCGCAGGAGAGTACGGATGCCGAAGATAGACATTGCGAAAGCTACGATGCGTACCAGAGGCCGCTACCCCGATCCGTGGGGCGCCGTAACCCAGGGCCGCGAGAAAACCGCACTTGGCGACGTGGCCGGGCTCACACAGTTCGGGGTCAATCTCACGCGGCTCACGCCGGGCGCCGCTTCGGCGCTGCGCCACTGGCGCGAAGCAGAGGACGAGTTCGTCTACGTGCTCGAGGGCGAGATCATGCTGATCGAGGACGGTGGCGCGACGGTGCTACACTCCGGCGACGCAGCGGGGTTCAAGGCCGGCGTGTCCAACGGTCATCATCTCGTCAACAAATCGCAGCGCGATGCGCTCTATCTCGAGGTCGGCACGCGCGCCAAGCGAGAGCGTGCGCATTATTCCGACGTCGATCTCGTTTATGACAGGGACGCGAGCGGCTTTCGCTTTTCGCGCCGGTCGGGCGAGCCCTACCCGAAGAGCGGCATATAGGACGAAAGGTTCGCGCCGATGCTTTGCATCGGAGAGCGGTGACCCAATTGCTCTCCCTTACAGCCGCCGTGTAAGGTCGCGGCCTTTTCCGCCGGAAAATCTGCATGGCTCGCGACCAAGTCGACATGACTCCGATCGAAACGCGCGAGGATCTCGTCGCGTGGCTCGAGGCGGGCAGCAAGCCCCGGTCGCAGTTCCGCATCGGCACCGAGCACGAGAAGTTCGTGTTTAGAGTGGATGGGCTTCACCCGGTTTCTTACGAGGGCCACCGCGGCATCCGTACCTTACTCGAAGGCATGCAACATCTGCTCGGTTGGGAGCCCATCGTCGAGGCGGGCAACATCATCGGTCTGTTCGACGTGACCGGCGGCGGCGCGATCTCACTTGAGCCGGGCGGCCAGTTTGAACTCTCCGGCGCGCCGGTGGAGACCGTGCACCAGACCTGCTCCGAGCTCATGGCACATCTTGCGCAGGTGAAGGAAATAGCGCGTCCGCTCGGCATCGGGTTTCTCGGGCTCGGCATGACGCCCAACTGGAGTCGGGATCAGATTCCGATGATGCCGAAGGGGCGCTACCGAATTATGACCTCCTACATGCCGAAGGTGGGGAAACACGGCCTCGATATGATGTACCGCACGTGCACAGTGCAGACGAACATCGATTATTCCTCGGAAGCCGACATGGTGAAGAAGTTGCGTGTCTCGCTCGCGCTGCAGCCGGTCGCGACGGCAATGTTCGCCAATTCGCCTTTCACTGAAGGCAAGCCCAATGGGTTTCTCTCGTTCCGCTCAGAAATCTGGCGCGACACCGATGCCGAGCGCACCGGAATGTTGCCGTGGGCGTTCGAGCCCGGCATGGGCTTCGAGCGATACGTGGACTACGCGCTCGGGGTGCCGATGTATTTCGTCAAGCGGGGCGAGCGGTATATCGACGTTGCCGGTCAATCGTTCCGGGACCTGATGCGAGGACGACTCCAGAGCCTGCCCGGCGAGCGCGCCACGATGTCTGACTGGGCGAATCACCTCTCTACAATCTTTCCGGAGGTGCGGCTGAAGCGCTACCTGGAAATGCGTGGCGCGGACGGTGGCCCCTGGCGCCGCTTGCCGGCACTGCCGGCGTATTGGGTGGGCATTCTCTACGACGACGATTCTCTCGATGCTGCCTGGGACCTGGTCAAGAATTGGAGCGCCGCGGAGCGCCAGAAACTTCGCGACGACGTGCCGAAGCTAGGCTTTCGCGCCACGATCGCGGGTCACAAAGTTCTGCACTTGGCGGAGACGACGATTGCGCTGGCGCAGAAGGGGCTCGCGCGGCGACAGCGGCTCGATGCCCGCGGCCAAGACGAGGGGGCTTATTTACGTCCGCTTCAGGAGTGCGTCGCGCGAGGCATCACGCCGGCCGAAGAGCTCTTGGAGAAATTTCATGGCCCCTGGCGGCACAGCGTCGAACCAGCGTTCAAGGAATACGCATATTGATTCATCGGAGCTTTTCTTGCCCCTTCGCGGCCTCAATATATCCGGACAATCCGACAGTTCTGGCGGCTTTCGGCCCAGCGTGCACGAGGTGAGCGATGCGTCGGCGTGAGTTTCTCGCGGGCAGTGTCGCACTGGCCGCCGACAAAACGGTGCTCCCCTCGTCGGCCTGGGCGCAATCTGCACCTCGGATGAATCGGATCATCGACGCGCACTGCCACGTCTTCAATGCTGCCGATCTGCCGATTGAAGGCTTCACAAAGAAAATTATGGTGCCGAAATCGGCGCAGACGAGCGAACTTGTCGCCCGTTTCGCGGACTATCCCGGTGCCCTCGAGGCGTTGGTGCATGCGATTACCGTTCAGGTGAAGCGTGCCGCGCCTGATATGCAAACGGAGATCGATACGATCGATGCGTTTGAGAGAGATGCCGAGAAGAAGCCGACGAATGATTGGCGCCGAGAGCAGGATCGCGGGCATTTGCGAAGTGTGCTTCGGCTTATCTGGTTCAACTGGGATATCTTCACGGACCGCCCGCTGTCATTGACGGAGGGCATCGCGCTCGAGGTCGCGCTCGAGCAAATCAAACTATTCCTGTTTCAGCAAATTCATGAGGATTTTGGAAAACCGGACCTGACCGCGGAAGATCGAGAGGTATTAGGAGGTCTGACCCCTTACCAAGTCGACGCCATGGCGGATGAGCTTTATTCGCGTGACGATTTGCTCGGCCGCTACATTCGATGGGCACTTTTGTACACTCGAAACCGGTACGAGTTAGCGGAGGAACTCGATCAGCTTCACGGCAAGGTCGCGCAGAAGTCGCGCATCTTGTTGATGACGCCCGCGATCGTCGATTTCTCCAAGTGGCTCGAGGACGACAATCAATTAAGCATCCAAGATCAGGTCGACGTGATGGCGAGGATCGCCTGCCGGAAGGATGGTCCACGCGTACACGGTTTCGTCGGCTTCGATCCGCTGCGACAGGCGCTCTACGACGATAATAGGGGCGGCGCCCCAGATGGGGACCCAATGGCGGTCGTGCGTCGCGCCATCGAGGTGAATCACATCGCTGTCAGCAAGTCGACCAAGCTCACAGGTGGATTTATCGGCGTCAAGCTGTATCCGCCGATGGGATTTCGGGCGACCGACAACAAACATTTGCCTGACGCGAACTTCAACGAGCCAGCGTATTTGCGTTCCACTGACACGGGGCTGGGGTCGCATATCGGCAGCAAACTCGATGCCGCCCTTGCAAAGCTCTACTCGTGGTGTAGCGCCAATAACGTGCCTATCATGGCGCATACCAGCCATAGCTTCGGGCCAAACACCGATTATGAGGACCGAGCAGATCCGATTTTCTGGGCGGGTGTGCTCAAGCAAGACGCGTTTCCGCGGCTGCGCATCAACCTGGCTCATTTCGGCCATTTCAACAACGCCGTGCAGCATGTCCGTCCACAAGACCACGTCGACAAATGCTGGGAGTGGACGATCGGAAAGATTCTCACCAGTTCGGCCGAGGCCTACGCGGACATCAGCTCGCTAGGCGAGATCCTCAAGACAGGTCCCAGCAGGAAGATCGTCGAATGCATGAAAGCCTTCAAAGAGCGCTTTCCCGACAGCGACGAGCGGCTGTCGATGATCGCTCAGGAAGAACGTTTCCCGAAACTGTTCTCCTCCAGGCCATTCCCCGACGTGATGATCTTTTTCTTGAAGGCCGTGGGGTACAGCGACCTCCAGATCCAGGGAATCATGTTCAGAAATGCAGTGCGCTTCCTCGGCCTCGGCAAAGCCGAACGCGAGAGATTTGGGGAGAAGAGCACGCGCGCGCGGCTGGAAAAATTCTATGCGGCCCACAAGCTCTCCAGCGATTGGATGAAGGCTTTCGACTAGGTGCGGAATCTGCTGGCCGTCGTAGCTTGGCCGCGGCGCCTCGATCGGAGCCGCAGCGGGGCAAGATCATTCCGCGGCCGGCGGGCGGGCGATGATCTCCTCCGCTTCCGGATTGAGGGGCTTGACCTCGTGTCGCGGCGTACTCAGCGGCTCGTGCACCATGCGCGTGCGCAATAGATCGACGCCAGCGGATATTCCCTCCGCCTGCTGCAGGGCCAGCCAATCGAGATCGCGGCGACGGACGAATTCCTCGACCGCGCCTGCACGCTCGGGATCAAGCCCCAGCGCTTCCAGCGTCTTGCGTCCGAACACCAGCGCCGATTCATAGGTCTCGCGCAGTTCGAAATCGACCCCTTTGGCGAGGAGCTGCAGACTGTGCCGCCGATCGAAAGAGCGCACGTAAAGCTTTGCGGCGGGAAATTGCGCCTGACCGAGGTCGACGACCCGGCTCGCCGCCTCAGGGTCATCGATGCATATCGCGATCAGCCTCGCCTCGCCGGCGCCAGCCGCGCGCAAGACGTCGAGCCGGGTGCCGTCGCCGTAATAAACTTTGAAGCCGAACAGAGCGGCGTTCTCCAGCATGTCCGGATCATTGTCGATGGCGGTGACATCGACGCCCTCCGCAAGCAGGCATTGCGACACGATCTGACCGAAGCGTCCAAAGCCGATAACCAGCACCGAACCCCCGGCATCGGAGAAATCATCGGGCTGACGGGAGTCCGACCCACTAAACCGGCGCACCAGTCCATCAGTAAGCGTGGCGACAAGGGGACCGAGCAGCATGGTCGTGGCGGCAATAGCGGTAAGGATGCTGGCTTGCCGTGGATCGAGCACACCGAGCGAACTGCCAAGTGGAATGAGCACGAATGCGAACTCGCCAGCGCCGGTGAGCACCGATCCCGCGCGCAGGGCATCGCCGCGGTGTACGCACGTCGCCCGGAACAAGAGCCAGACGATCGCGGCCTTGAGGACGGTAATGGCTATGGCTGCAACCACGATCAGCCAAAGATTGGCGCGCACGATAACCAGGTCGATGCTCATGCCAATGCCCATGAAGAACAGGGCCAGCAGAAGACCACGAAATGGCTCTATGTCGGCTTCGAGCTCGTGCCGGTAGTTCGACTCGGCAAGCAGCACGCCAGCAAGAAAAGCGCCGAGTGCCATCGACATGCCCGCCTTCTGCATGGTGAGAGCGGCGCCGAGCACGACGAGCAAGGCGGCCGCGGTCATCACCTCGCGCGAACCGCTCTGTGCCAGCAGCCGGAAGAACGGATTGAGCAAGTACCGGCCGGCAAGCACGATCAGTGCAATCGCGCCGGCGATCAGGGCAACCGCACGCAGCCCATCCCCGAGCTGGGCATGGACGCCTTCGGGAGCGAGCAACGGCAGTACCGCCAATAGGGGCACCACCGCCATGTCCTGGAACAACAAAATGGCGAAGGCACGCTGGCCGTAATCCTGCTGGAGCTGACCGCGTTCTTCGAGGATCTGCAGCGCGATGGCAGTTGCCGACATTGCCAAAGCCAGCCCAGCGACAACAGCGCCGCGCCATTCGACCAGACCGGCGGCATAGCTGAGCCCGCCGATAGCAACCCCGGTGAGCACCAATTGCGCCGCGCCGAGACCAAATATGGCCCGGCGCATCGCCAGGAGCCGCCCGAGTTCGAGCTCAAGCCCGATCAAGAACAGCAACATCACGACGCCGAGCTCGGAAACCGGGATGATGCTCTCGGGCGTACCGAAGACGGCAATCCCATACGGGCCGATGATGATGCCGGCGATTAGGTAAGCGACGATGGCGGAGAGGCCCAATCGGCGCGCGATCGGGACGCTCAGTACGGCGGCGGCCAGCAGCACGAGGCCAAAACTCAGAAAGCCAAATTCGCCGTATTGCATGACTGTATCCTGTGTGAAGCCGGACGGAACGCCCGCTTTCGAGACGGCACTCGCCCGCGCCCGCGCGCTTCTCTAACATGGATCGAGCGGGCAGGGCGGCGCGGGCGAGAGGCGCAATGAGGCGGTCTTGGTTCCGGCTTGGTTTCGGCTTGCCGATCGCGCTCGTATTGGCTGCAACCGCGCGCGCCCAAGTCGGCTTCGACCGGGCGGGCGGCGACTATACCAGCTTTCCCTTGCGGGCCGGCGATCCGGCCCAATGCGCTGTGCGGTGCGAGCGGGATCCACGCTGCCGGGCATGGGCCTTTTCTTATCCAGCGACCGAAAGCCCCACCGCCGTTTGTTGGCTCAAATCCAGGGTCACACCGCGGTTCGAGGCGCCGTGCTGTGCCTCGGGCGTGCGCGGGACCGGCGTGATCGAGCCGAAAAGCGGAACGACCGAGTTTGGCGTCGATAGAAACGGCGGTGATTACCGGCATTTCGAAGTGTCAGCAGAAGCAAACGGCAAAAGCTGTGAAGCGGCGTGCGAAGCCGAGGAAGGCTGCCGGGCCTGGACCTATGTACGCCCGGGCTATGTCGGCTCTTCGGCGGTTTGCTACCTCAAGGACCGTGTTACCCGGCCCATGCGCAGGCCATGCTGCATTTCCGGGGTGGTGCGGTAGTCTTGAATGTCGATGGGAGTCGGGGCAATTGCCGCTCCGGACGGGGCGACGCTTTAGGCCGGGGGACGCGCGACGTTGGAGGCATCGATGATGAGAGTTTTCCTTTTGTTTGCCGTCTTCGCGGTGCTGACGAGCACCGCCTTCGCACATCACGGTTGGGGGAGTTACGACGCGAGCAAACCACTGACTGTCACCGGCCCGATCGTGACCTCAAAGTTCGAAAATCCGCACGCCACGATCACGGTGCAAGGCGGCGATAAGCTCTGGACCGTGACGCTCGCGCCTACGTCGCGCATGAACACTCGCGGAGCGACGGAAAAGGTGGTTGCCGTGGGGCAGAACGTCGCGGCCTACGGCTATCCGTCGACTGCGGTAAAGGATGAGATGCGAGCTGAGCGGATCACGGTCGAGGGCAAGACCTACGAGATGCGCTGATGACCGATGCGGCGCCGGCAGTTTTTGTCGCCCTCGAACAGTCTGGCTTTGCCGCGGCCATCCGCCAATCGCCATGGCTCTATCCCGCGGCCAATGTCGGTCATATCGTCTCGCTTACGCTGTTTGCCGGCGCAGTAGCGGTCATGGACGTCCGTCTGCTTGGAGGCTTGGCCGCGACCGCGCCCGCACGCCTGCTCGGGCGAGCGCGCGCCTTCGCTGTTGTCGCACTGCTGGGTATGGCCGTCACCGGTTGCGTGCTGTTCTCGGCCGAGGCCAGCCACCTCGTGCTCAATCCGGCGTTCCAGCTCAAGGTTGTGGTGGCCGCCGCAGGCTTGATCAATGTGGCGATTTACGAATTGTGGGGGAGACGCGTCGTCGAGCGCCTTGCACCCGGCGCAGCGATGCCGGCACGCGCCAAAATCGCAGGCATGCTTTCGCTTGGAATCTGGGTTGTGGTCGCCGCCTGCGGGCGCAGCATCGCTTATTTCTAAAACAGGGAAAACATCGGGCCTGCCAGGCACCAGGCGGCGAATTGTGGTGCAACTACTTAAGCCGCCTGCATCGGATCCCGTCGCCAGCGCCAGCGCACCAGATATGAGCGAGCGAGCCTAAGGCCGCGCCCTCATGCCGTCCCGCCGACGGTGATGCGATCCATGCGCAGGGTCGGTTGGCCGACGCCGACGGGCACGGCTTGGCCGTTCTTGCCGCAGACGCCAATGCCGGGATCGAGGGCAAAGTCATTGCCGATCATGCCGATGCGGTTGAGGTCAGTCGGGCCATTGCCGATCAGCATCGCACCTTTGAGAGGCTGTGCAAGCTTGCCGTTCTCGATCTTATAAGCCTCGGTGACCTGGAACACGTATTTGCCGGAGGTGATGTCGACCTGCCCGCCGCCGAAGTTGGCGGCATAGATCCCGTTCTTGACCGAGCCGATGATCTCGGCGGGCACGTGCTCGCCGGCCAGCATGTAGGTGTTCGTCATACGCGGCATCGGCAGATGGGCATAGCCTTGGCGGCGGCCGTTACCGGTGGGCGTCATGCCCATCAGTCGTGCGTTGTGGCGGTCCTGCATGTAGCCGACAAGAATGCCGTCCTCGATCAGTACTGTGCGACTCGCTGGTGTGCCTTCGTCGTCAATCGACAGCGAGCCGCGCCGCTGCGCGAGAGTGCCATCGTCGACCACGGTAACACCCTTCGAGGCGACGCGCTGGCCCATAAGGCCGGCGAAGGCGGAGGTCTTCTTGCGATTGAAGTCACCTTCGAGCCCGTGACCAACGGCTTCGTGCAGCATGATGCCCGGCCAGCCGGGAGCAAGGACCACATCCATCTCGCCGGCCGGCGCCGGCGTGGCTTCGAGGTTGATCAGCGCCTGCCGCACGGCCTCGTCGGCGGCGGCTTGCCAACCGGCCGTCGCAAGGAAACCGGCGAAGCCCCTGCGCCCACCATAGCCGTGACTGCCCGCTTCCTGCCGATCGCGCTCGCCGACGATCACGGAGACGTTCACCCGCACCAGCGGGCGCACGTCGCGGTAGCTTTCGCCATCCCCGCGCAGGATCTCGACCACCTGCCAGCTTGCGCCGAATGAGACCGAAACCTGTCGCACGCGCGGGTCCTTCGCCCGCGCATAGGTGTCAATGGCCTCGAGCAGCCGCACCTTGGTTTCGAACGGCGGCGCTCCGAGCGGATTGTCGTCGCTATAGAGGCGGACATTGGTGTGTCCGGGTGGCTCGGCGTAGTGACCGCTGTAGCCCGCCCTGACGGCACGCACCGCATCCGCGGCGCGCGCCAGCGCCGCCTCCGAGACCTCCGAGGAATGGGCGTAGCCCACAGCCTCATCCTTGACGGCGCGGAGCCCGAAGCCCTGATCCGTATTGTAGGTTGCTTGCTTGAGCCGCCCGTTATCGAAAACGAGCAACTCGGATTGCGCATATTCCAGATAGAGCTCGCCGTCGTCTGCGCCTTCGAGGCCACGGGCGAGGTACCTCTGCGCGGATTGCCGGCCGAGGCCGGCGCGGTCGAGAAGCGAACCGGTAGCTAAGCTCATGATGGGATCCGCATTTCCGCAGTCCCCCTAAAGATAGTTGCGCTCGCGCAAAGTTGCGAGGTCGCCGCCGGTAAATCCCACCTGGTGCCAGTGGAACGCGCGGCGTTATGGCAGCTTGTCGTAGCCTTCGCCGAAGCCCTTCAGGCTCATCGGAAAGCCGATCCCTTCTTCAGGCGTCTGGAAGATGATGAATGTCGCAACCTGGCCGGTCCGTAGCTGCTTCACCAAGTTGTCGTCCATGACCACCTCGGCAACGCAGCCATTCGGTAAGCAACGCACGAAGCCAGCGCGTCCGACATCGGCTTGGTCGATCTTCAGCCCGAGCCCTGAGGGCAGCAGCACACCAACAGGCGCAACCACGCGCATGAGCCGGCTCTTTTGATCGGCGGTTTTGAGCACGATCACTGTGAGGCCGACATTGGCGCGATCTTCCGCAGTCACGCTCTGCATGAGCGCGCACTGCTCGGCCTGGGCACCAGGCGGCGTGTCGCAGCGCACCTGCCAGTCGTTGTGCACCGACTTGACCGCACCCTGCGCCGCTGCCCGCTCGCTGGGGCCGGCCAGGGCTGCCATCGCCATGACGAGCGTCAGCAGTGATCTCATTATGAGAAAGAGCGTTCCCGGAGTGAGCGAACCCATAATGTCGGTGCCTCGATCATGTGCGCCACGCCGTTCAGACTGGTCGAATCAAGCCCTCCGACTAGGGTCCGACGCGGCTATCAAACACCAGTAAAACAGCGCATTGTGGCCGAGAAAGGGTCGAACAACGCCGGCTCGGCAGGGGGTGGGTCGTCGGGCCTTTTATCGCACGGCAGACATCAAGCCGATGCATTGCGATGGGGCCGGAATTGTGGTTTGAGAGGCCAGGATTCCCCTGAGGTCCCGCCGCGGAGCTGACCGAGGAGTGCCCGTTCGATGCGGTTGCGGGCCCCACGCGGCCGCATCACGCGTCCGCGGCCCTCGTTCTACGGAGCGATGATGCTGTTGCTCAAGCGATTGACCATGTTGGCCATGACTGTTGGCGCCATCCTGGGGGCAGCGGAACCGGCTCTGGCCGGTTTGGGGCAGCCCTCGCCTTGGCAGTTGGGGCTGCAGCAATCGGCAACTCCGGTGATGGACGACATCATCTGGTTCCACGATTTCCTGCTCTACATCATCACCGGCATCGTCGGTTTCGTGTTGGCGCTGTTGATCGTCGTCATGCTGCGCTTCAATGCCCGCGCTAATCCAATTCCAACGCGGACCACGCACAACACGCTGATCGAGATTGCGTGGACGCTCATTCCCATCATGATCCTGATGTTCATTGCAGTCCCTTCATTCAAGCTCCTGTTCCTTCAACTCAATGTGCCGCCTGCGGATCTCACCGTGAAGGCCACGGGCAAACAGTGGTATTGGAGCTACAGCTACCCGGACAACGGTGACTTTGAATTCGATTCGCTGATGCTCAAAGAGGGCGAGCGCAAGCAGGGCCAACCGCGGCTTCTCGGGGTGGACAATGAAATGGTGGTGCCGGTGAACAAGACGGTTCGCGTGATCACCACCGGCGCCGACGTCATTCATTCCTTCGCCGTGCCGTCCTTCGGGATCAAGATCGACGCCATTCCCGGACGAATCAACGAGACTTGGTTCACCGCCACGCGGGAAGGCGTCTATTATGGTCAGTGCTCGGAACTTTGCGGCAAGGATCACGCTTTCATGCCGATCGCAGTTCGCGTCGTGAGCGAGCAGGCGTTTTCCGCCTGGGTCGAGGACGCCAAGAAGAAGTTTGCTCGCGATGAAGCTCCACCATCGAGGGCCGTCGCGGCGGCGCAACCACTGCCGCAGTGAGGCCGGCTACGGTGCAGATGCTGCTAGCCGGGCGACAATTCGAAGGACCTTAACTCATGGCTACGATGGTGAAAGCTCACGGCGAGGACCAGCAGGACCACCCTCACGGTTGGCGGCGGTACCTCTATTCGACCAACCACAAGGACATCGGCACGATGTACCTCGTATTCGCGTTGGTCGGCGGATTGGTGGGCGGGGTCCTCTCGATCGGCATACGGCTCGAGCTGATGCATCCCGCGCTGCAGTTCTTCCACGACGCCCACATGTTCAACGTCTTCACCACCGCGCACGGCCTGATCATGATCTTCTTCATGGTCATGCCGGCGATGATCGGCGGGTTCGGGAACTGGATGATACCGCTGATGATTGGGGCGCCGGACATGGCGTTTCCACGCATGAACAACATCTCGTTCTGGCTGCTGCCGGCGTCCTTCACGCTGCTGATCATCTCCCTGTTCGTTGAGGGCGAGCCGGGCGCGCCCGGTGTGGCCGCGGGATGGACGATCTATGCACCGCTGTCGACCTCGGGCCATCCCGGACCGGCGGTCGATTTTGCCATCCTCTCACTCCATCTTGCCGGCGCGTCGTCGATTCTCGGGGCGATCAACTTCATTACGACCATTTTCAACATGCGCGCTCCCGGAATGACGATGCACAAGATGCCGCTGTTCGTCTGGTCGCAGCTGGTCACGGTGTTCCTCATTCTGCTGGCGATGCCGGTGCTCGCCGGTGCTATCACGATGCTGCTGACCGACCGCAATTTCGGAACTACTTTTTTCACTCCGGCCGGCGGTGGCGACCCGGTTCTGTTCCAGCACCTGTTCTGGTTCTTCGGACATCCGGAGGTCTACATCCTGATCGTGCCTGGTTTTGGAATGGTCAGTCAGATCGTGGCGACCTTCTCGAAAAAGCCGGTTTTCGGCTACCTCGGCATGGCCTATGCGATGGTGGCGATCGGCGGCATCGGCTTTGTGGTGTGGGCGCACCACATGTACACCGTCGGCATGTCGACTGCTGCCCAAGCTTATTTCGTGGTCGCTACGATGGTGATCGCCGTGCCGACCGGCGTGAAGATCTTCTCTTGGGTCGCCACCATGTGGGGCGGCTCGCTCGAATTCAAGACACCGATGCTGTGGGCGACCGGCTTCATTTTTCTCTTCACTATCGGCGGCGTGACCGGCGTGGTACTCGCCAATGCCGGCGTCGACCGATCGCTGCAAGATACTTATTACGTGGTTGCGCATTTCCATTACGTGCTCTCGCTGGGCGCGGTCTTCACTATCTTTGCCGGGTGGTATTATTGGTTCCCGAAAATGTCCGGCTACATGTATTCGGAGACGATCGGCAAGTTGCACTTCTGGCTGACCTTCATTGGCGTCAACGTTGTCTTCTTTCCCCAGCATTTCCTTGGGCTCGCCGGCATGCCGCGTCGCATCGCTGACTACCCCGATGCTTTCGCCGGCTGGAACCTCGTCTCGTCGCTCGGCTCTTATCTCTCGGGATTCGGCGCACTGGTATTCTTCTTCGGCGTAGCATACGCGTTCGTGCGCAAGCAGAAGGCGGCAGACAATCCATGGGGTGCGGGCGCGACCACGCTCGAATGGACGCTGCCCTCGCCACCGCCCTTCCATCAGTACAACGAGTTGCCGCTCATCAAGTGAGGGCGAGGGTAACGCATATGCCCGATCTACCGCTGCTGAGGGCAGAATCGATGTCACCGATGGGTGAAGGCGCTCAGTTCGCGGCAAGCAGCGCAGCTTCGGCCGTGTGCGGGCCGAGCGTTGCGAGCGTCGGCGATTATATGGCGCTGATGAAACCGCGCGTTATGTCGCTCGTCGTTTTCACTGCGCTGGTCAGCGTCATGATCGCGCCTGGGCACGTCCATCCAGTGATCGGCTTTACCGCGCTTCTATGCATTGCAGTGGGCGCCGGCGCGGCGGGGGCGCTCAACATGTGGTACGACGCCGACATCGATGCGCTGATGAGCCGTACCTCGAGCCGTCCGATTCCGCGGGGACGCATCGCCGCCGGCGAGGCGCTCGCGTTCGGCATCGTGCTCGCGGCCTTCGCGGTGGGCGTCCTCGGCGTGTTGGTGAACTGGCTCGCGGCCGCGCTACTTGCCTTTACCATCTTCTTTTATGTCGCCGTGTATACGGCATGGCTCAAGCGTTCAACCCCGCACAATATCGTCATTGGCGGGGCGGCTGGTTCGCTGCCTCCCGTCATCGGCTGGGCGGCGGTGACCGGCGGCATCTCCGTCGAACCATGTCTGCTCTTCCTCATCATTTTCTTCTGGACCCCGCCACATTTTTGGGCGCTGTCGCTCGTTCGCACCGAGGATTACGCCCGCGCTCGCATTCCCATGCTCCCGGTCGTTGCCGGAGCAGAGGAAACGCGGCGGCAGATTATGCGTTATTCCATGGTCCTCGTGCCGATCGGCGCGGCGCCCTGGCTTCTCGGCTATGCCCAGGCACTCTATGGGCTCACCGCGGTCGTAGCCGGCACGCTGATGGTCATGTTCGCGTGGCGGGTCCGTAGGAACCGCCACGGCGCGTGCGCGGCGCGCGCGGCACATCACCTTTTCGGTTTCTCGATTCTCTATCTGTTCGTCCTGTTCGCGGTGCTGCTGATCGACGCGCGGGTTGGAGGCTAGAAGTGCGAGGGTTGTGGTGAAGACATGGACGAAAAGCCGGGCAGAATCGTCCTCAGCGAAGAACAGAAGCGCAGCCGACGGGCGCGGTCGATCGCGATTGCGATTGCGCTTGGGGCGCTGGTTATCCTCTTCTACGTGGTCACGCTCGTAAAGGGCCCGGCTGTACTGAACCGGCCGTTGTAATAGCAATGAGCGTTCCAAATATCTCATCGCAACGACGCCGCGATGTCGTGATCGCCGCCGCATGCGGCGTATTCGTTGCGGCAATGGTGGGTGCGGCCTATGCGGCTGTCCCACTCTATAACTGGTTCTGCCGCTCGACCGGATTCGGCGGCACACCCCAACTCGCCACCGCCGCTCCCGCCGAAATCCTCGGGCGCAAGCTCAAAGTGCGTTTCGACGCGAACGTCGCCGGCGGCCTGCCTTGGCGCTTCGAGCCCGAGCAGCGTTCTGTTGAGGTGAAGATCGGGGAGGTCGTCACCGTCAGGTATCAGGTGATCAACGAGTCGGCGCGCGAGACCGTAGGAGTTGCCAGCTACAACGTTTCACCGCCCACCGCCGGCGCGTACTTCTCGAAGATAAATTGCTTCTGCTTCACCGATCAACGGCTCAAGCCCGGCGAAAAACGCGACATGGCGGTCGTGTTCTTCATCGCCCCGGAACTTGTAAAGGATTCGGAGCAGGACGGCCTTGATGCGGTCACCCTCTCCTACACTATGTATCCGGGGCGCCAAACCGAGCCGCCGCCAGCACAGAACGGCGCGGACTCTGCGGCCGGACGAAGCTGAGACAACATAACGACGCTGCAGCGGCCGCTGGGCGCCGCGAGACGGAGGAAGTCAAAAATGGCCGATGCTCACGCCAAGCCGCACCACGACTATCATCTGGTCGCGCCCAGCCCTTGGCCCGCAGTCGGCGCCGTTTCCGCGTTCCTGGCGGCGTTCGGCGGCATTACCTGGATGCACCATATGTTCGCGGCGGCGCCCTACATCTTCGGCGTCGGCGTGATCGGCATCGCCTATACCATGATCGGCTGGTGGACCGACGTTGCCCGTGAGGCGACATACGAGGGATATCACACGCGCGTCGTCCAGATCTCCCATCGCTACGGCATGATTCTCTTCATCGCCTCCGAGGTGATGTTTTTCGTCGCTTGGTTCTGGGCCTACTTCAACAGCGCGTTGTTCCCAGCCGATATGCACCAGATCACGCGCGAACAGTTGTTCGGCGGCATGTGGCCGCCGAAGGGTGTCGAGACGTTCGATCCTTGGCACCTGCCGCTGCTCAATACGCTGATCCTGCTTACCTCCGGCACGACCGTGACCTGGGCGCACCACGCGCTTCTGGAGAACGATCGACAGGGCCTGAAATGGGGCCTGATACTGACGATCGCGCTCGGCCTGGCCTTTACCTGCGTCCAAGCCTATGAATACAGCCACGCAGCGTTCAACTTCAGCGGCAACATCTACGGTGCCACGTTCTTTATGGCCACCGGATTCCACGGCGCCCACGTTATAATAGGCTCGACGTTCCTAATCGTGTGCCTGATTCGTGCCTATCTCGGGCACTTCACTCCCACCCAGCATCTTGGTTTCGAGTTTGCCGCTTGGTACTGGCATTTCGTCGACGTCGTCTGGATCTTCTTGTTTTCATGCATTTATGTGTGGGGCTCGGCCGGTGAGAGCGTCGTGCATGCCGCCGGACATTAGCAGCGCGTCAGCGCAACCCGGGCACGGTTTTCCCCATGTGATTGGCTTTCACCGACAGGTGTATTCGCGATCGACGACTGCTCGCAGGCGTCACTCGGTCCTGGGTTGCGACATCGGCGGCGTGTGGCATCCCTCGATTTAGCCGCTCCGCCACTATCTTTGGGCCCACATGATGACGCTCTAGAATGGGAGGTCGGCTATGGCGGATTATGATGCAATCATTATCGGCACTGGACAGGCTGGGCCGGCTTTGGCGCGACGACTGGCGGCCGCGGGCCGGAAGATTGCCATTATGGAGCGCAAGTACTTCGGCGGTACCTGTGTCAACACCGGTTGCACCCCGACCAAGACTCTGGTCGCGAGCGCCTATGCCGCGTATCTCGCGCATCGCGCTCGCGACTATGGCGTGACCATCGGCGGCCCGATTGGCGTGGATATGAAGGCGGTCAAAGCGCGTAAGGACGCCGTTTCGCTCCCGTCGCGCGAAGGCGTCGAGCGATCATTGAAGCGCCTAAAAGGATGTACCGTTTTCGAGGGCCACGGTCGCTTCGTCGGGCCCAAGAGAGTGGAGGTCAACGGGGAGGTCCTCACAGCCGATAAGATTTTTATCAATGTAGGCGGCAGGGCGCTCGTGCCGCCGATCCGCGGGCTGGACCAAGTCCCTTACCTGACGAACAGCTCGATGATGCAGGTGGACTTTCTGCCGCCCCACCTCATCGTTCTCGGTGGTAGCTATGTCGGACTCGAATTTGCACAAGTCTATCGCCGGTTCGGAAGTGACGTCACGGTGATCGAACTTGCGCCGCATCTCATCGCTCGCGAGGACGAGGATGTGTCGCGCGCTGTTGCCGACATTCTCAAGGACGAGGACATCGATGTCCGACTGAACAGCAAGGTCGTTGGCGTAGCGAAACAGGGCAACAACATCGAGGTGACCGTAGAGAGTTCGGGAACAAAGTCGCAGGTCACCGGCTCCCATCTCCTGCTCGCCATTGGCCGGCGGCCGAACACGGATGATCTCGGTCTCGACAAAGCAGGGGTCGCCACGGACTCCCGTGGCTACATCGAAGTCGACGACCAGTTGCGCACCAATGTCACCGGTATCTGGGCATTGGGGGACTGCAACGGCCGGGGCGCCTTCACTCACACATCCTGGAATGACTTCGAGATCGTCGTGGCGAACCTCCTCGATAACGATCCTCGGCGCGTGAGCGATCGCATTACCGCCTACGCGCTTTACACCGATCCCCCACTCGGACGCGCTGGCATGACCGAGGCCGAGGTTCGCAAATCCGGCCGGCCAGCGCTGATCGCGACCATGGCCATGGAAGACGTGAGCCGAGCGTTCGAGAAAGGCGAGACCAAGGGTTTCATGAAGATTTTGGTCGACAAGGAGACGAAACAGATCCTCGGGGCGTCGCTGCTCGGACTTTCGGGCGACGAGGCCATTCACTGTATCCTCGATGTCATGTATGCCAAGGCCCCATGCACCGTTATGCAGCGGGCGATGCACATTCATCCGACAGTCTCGGAGTTTATTCCGACGATGTTGCAGGATCTCAGGCCATTGGCGTAGCAATGCTCGCAGCAATGATTTGATGTTGGGGACTTGAGAACCGAGGGCCGGCACGCCATCTCGCGAACAGTGCTTTTGGCGCCGGATTTCCTAGTTGAGCCATCAAGCTGATACACCGCCTTTGCCCATCGCGGCTGGACTCATGGGGCGCTGTCCATGCTGCGGCGAGGGCCGTCTGTTCCGAGGATTTCTCGCCTTACATTCGCGTTGCGAGCGGTGCGGCCTCGATTTCTCGTTTGCCGATTCCGCCGATGGACCGGCTTTTTTTGTGATGTTTTTTGCCGGCTTCATTGTCGCCGGATCGGCATTGGCGGTGGAAATCCTTTATGCCCCGCCGTACTGGGTTCACGCGCTGCTGTGGGGCCCGTTGATTCTCCTGACGACGCTCGCACCTTTGCGCCCGCTCAAGGGACTTTTGATCGCGCTGCAATATCACCACAAGGCGGCGGAGAGCCGCTTTACCGGTGGCGATGGACCGTGAAGGGCGCGCCATCACGGCGGTTGCGATCGGGCCTTGTATTGCCGGCGTTGTTGGCGCTGCTGGCGATCGTAACGTTCATCGGACTCGGTACCTGGCAAGTCCAACGCAAGGCCTGGAAGGAAGCGCTGATCGAGAGCCTCGAGCAGCGTCTCTCTGCCGCGCCGGTCGATCTGTCGCCCCGCAACCGCTGGGCAAAGCTCGATCCGGCAAAGGACGAGTTCCGCCACGTGAAATTCTCTGCTGCGTTCGTACCGGGCGCTGATGCCCTCGTCTATACGACCGGTTCGGCATTGCGCAGCGACGTTTCTGGGCCGGGCTATTGGGTATTTGCGCCGGCGCAACTCGCGGCCGGCGGGATTGTCCTCGTCAATCGCGGTTTTGTGCCGGAGGGACGGCAGGACCCCGCCGCGCGTGCTGTTGCCACCGCGGCCGGCCGCGCCGACTTGGTCGGCGTGATGCGCTGGCCAGAATCTCGCGGTGTGTTCTCGCCAAAGGATGATCCCGTCCGCAATCTCTGGTTCACGCGCGACCCGGCCGGGATTGCAGCTGCCAAGGGCTGGGGCGAAGTCGCGCCCTTCTATGTTGAACTGGAAAGCCCGCAGGCGTCCGGCGGATTGCCGCGCGCCGGCCCGCTCACGGCGAACTTGCGCAACGAGCATCTGCAATATGCGATCACCTGGTACGGCCTCGCGTTGGTCGTGGCGGTGATGTTTGGGTATTGGCTCCGCGGCCGAGCGGCGCGCGCCGCCTGAGATGTGCGGCAAAGGGCGTTCCTTGTCGAGACGGCGCCTTCCTACTATCTTTTTAGTCCACCGTTTTGCCGGCGTCTCCACGTTCCGCCGGTAAGCGAAGTGAATTCAAGAGGTTACGGCTCCTGCCCGCTTGGCATGCCAAGCCGAGCGCGACGGCAGCTTAGCCTCAAGAAGGAGCCGGCGTGCATTACGTCTCCACGAGGGGCGAAGCCCCGACGCTCGGTTTTGCCGATGCGATGTTGGCAGGGCTGGGCCGCGATGGTGGCCTCTACGTCCCCGCGGCCTGGCCGCGGCTCGATACCGACGCGATCGCCGCTTTTGCTGGCCGGCCTTACGCCGAAGTGGCGGTGGAGATCATCCGCCCGTTCGTCGGCGATGCCATCCCCGAAGGCGATCTCGCCCGCATGACGCGCGAGGCTTACGGCAGGTTTCGCCATCCCGCGGTCGCGCCGCTGGTCCAGTTCGGGATGAGCGATTTCATACTTGAACTGTTTCACGGGCCCACGCTCGCGTTCAAGGATTTGGCCATGCAGCTTCTCGGCCAACTCATGGACGAGGTGCTCACGACACGTGGGGAACGCTCGACCGTCGTAGTTGCGACGTCCGGGGACACGGGCGGCGCCGCAATCGAAGCATTTCGCGGTCGCGAGCGCACCGACCTGTTCGTGCTCTTTCCGTGCGGGCGCATTTCCGATGTGCAGCGGCGAATGATGACGACCGTCGAAGATGACAATGTGCATGCACTAGCGATCGAGGGGACGTTCGACGATTGTCAGGCGATCGTGAAGGCCATGTTTGGCCACCAGGCGTTTCGAGACCAGGTGCGGCTCTCCGGAGTGAACTCCATCAACTGGGCGCGCATCGTCGCGCAGGTGGTGTACTACTTCACTGCGGCGGTCGTTCTCGGCTCTCCGCACCGGAAGGTCGCGTTCACCGTTCCTACTGGGAATTTCGGTGACATCTACGCGGGCTATGTCGCGCTCTGCATGGGCTTGCCCGTGGACCGCCTGACGGTCGCGACCAACGTCAACGACATCCTTCCGCGCACGATCGCCACCGGCACATACGAGCTGCGCGACGTGGTGCCCACATCCTCGCCCTCCATGGATATTCAGGTGGCGTCGAACTTCGAGCGCGTGCTGTTCGATGTGTATGGCCGCGACGGCCGTTCAGTTCGCGCGCTGATGGCCTCGCTCGCCCAATCGCGCCGGTTTGTGCTCTCGGCAAGCGCGCTCTCGCAGCTGCGCGCCGTGTTTTCCGCCGACCGGGCGGACGAGGAGGAAATCGCGGCAACTATTCGCACCATGCTGCGGGAGACCGGCCATCTGATCGATCCGCATACCGCAGTAGGCGTTGCGGTCGCGGAGAAGGAAATTCGCGATCCGTCGATTCCTATGGTCGTGCTCGGTACTGCTCACCCGGCCAAATTTCCCGATGCCGTGGAGGCGGCGAGCGGTGTTCGGCCGGCGCTGCCCGATTGGCTCGCCGACCTCGATCAGCGACCGGAGCGCGTGATCACGCTGCCCATCGACCAGATCGCGGTCGAGCGCCACATTCTTTCCGTCAGTCGTGCCGCACATGAAGGAGCCGCTGCATGAGCGTCGAAGTCACGCATCTTCCCGCTGGTCTTGTGGTGGTGACCGATGTGATGCCTCATTTACAGACCGCTGCGCTTGGCGTCTGGGTCGGCTCCGGTAGCCGGAACGAGCAGCCGGACGAGCACGGCATCTCACATCTGCTTGAACACATGGCCTTCAAGGGGACCTCCCGGCGTACGGCCCGCCAAATCGCAGAGGAGATAGAGGCGGTAGGCGGCGATCTCAATGCGGCAACATCGATCGAGACGACCGCCTATTACGCGCGTGTGCTGAGGGCCGATGTGCCGCTCGCGCTGGACGTGTTGGCTGACATCCTCACCGATCCAATATTCGATTCCGAGGAGCTGCGGCGCGAGCAGAACGTCATCGTGCAGGAGATTGGCGCGACCGAAGACACTCCGGACGATCTCATCTGGGACAAGCTGCAGGAAACGGCCTTTGCCGGGCAATCGATTGGCCGGCCCATTCTTGGCACACCGGCGACCGTGCGATCGTTCGACCGCCCGCGCCTCGCTGCTTATCTCGCTCGCAACTACCGCAGTCCGAGCATGGTAGTGGTGGCGACAGGCGCGGTTGAACATCGAGCCGTGGTGACCGAGGTCGAACGGCGATTCGCGACCTTTACCGGCCCTCAACCACCGAGGCCCGAGCCGGCACGCTTCATAGGAGGTTCTCGCATCGACAGACGCGATCTCGAGCAAGTTCACGTCGCGCTCGCCATGCATGGGTTGCCGCACCGCGATCCGAACTTGCCTAGTCTACAGGTGTTCACGAACGTACTTGGCGGCGGCATGTCCTCGCGTCTGTTTCAGGAGGTGCGTGAGCAGCGCGGCCTGTGTTACGCCATTTACGCATTCCATGCGCCGTATTCGGACATCGGGATGTTTGGCCTCTATGCCGGGACCGATGCGGCCGATGTTGCCGAGTTGATGCGCGTCGTCGTGGGCGAGATCAATGCCGCAGCAGAGACCATCAACGAGGCAGAAGTCGCGCGCGCCAAGGCGCAGATGAAGGCCGGATTGCTGATGGCTCTTGAAAGCTCAACCGCGCGCGCCGAGCAGCTCGCGAGGCAGATGTTCAATTGGGGCCGACCTGTTCCGCTCAAGGAGCTTGTCGAGAAAATCGAAGCGGTAACTGTCGAGAGCGCCCGCGCCGCTGGGTGTGCCCTGGTTGTGCGCGGCCGACCCGCGATCGCGGCGCTTGGTCCCGGCTCCGGGCTTGAAAGTGCCGCCACGATCGCCGACAGTCTCGCCCGTCGCGCTGCTTGAAATCTGATGAGCGGCGACGCACTCCAGCGGCGGATTTCCGCTCCACGCGGTCTGCTTGCCGTTCAGTGGCTGCATTATGGCCTTCTTCCGCACCGTCAGCTTGTCCGAGCAAATACCCGCGGTCACCGGCGATGGCGTCGTACTGCGAGCGCCGCAAATGGCGGACTGCGCCGAATGGGCGGCATTGCGGGAAGCAAGCCGTGACTTCCTCACGCCTTGGGAGCCGACCTGGCCCGCCGACGATCTCACCCGCCCATCATTTCGCCGGCGCATCAGGCGATATTGCGAGGACCAGCGCAACGACGTCGCCTACGCCTTCTTTATTCTTCGCAAGCACGACGATGTTCTCTTGGGCGGACTGACGCTTGCCAATATCCGTCGGGGTTGTGCCCAGGCCGCCAGCCTCGGCTACTGGATAGGATCACGCTACGCGCGCCAAGGTCATATGACGGTTGCAGTGAACGCAATCGTTCCCTTCGCGTTCGCGACGCTGAAGCTTCATCGAATCGAGGCCGCCTGCATTCCGGCCAATGTGGCGTCGATTCGGCTCTTGGAGAAAACCGGTTTCAAGCGCGAGGGCTTCGCGCGCCAATACCTTTGCATCAATGGCGTGTGGCAAGATCACCTGCTCTTCGCCCGTCTCAAGGACGATCAGTAGGGTATTCGCTGGCCTTGGGACCGCCACGAATTGGTTGATATAACATTCGAAAAAGGCGCGGGTTCGTAAAAAACCGAGTGATTTCAATGGGTCATGGAAACGTCCGTGAGCGAACGGGCAGTCTGCGCCGCGTGGCCGGCTTGGTCGTCAGCGCCGCGGCGCTATGCGGCTGCTCACTGGCCTCGAGCGTTGGATCGTCGGAGGATTCGCCCTCGTTCGCGAGCCGGTTCACCAGTTTTTTCTCCGGAGCCACGCCGGGCGTCACCCAGCCGCACTCGCCGATGCCGAGTGCGCCGGAGGTCGAATGCCCAGGTGTCGATATTCGGACCGGCGCCTCGACCATGAACGTCGCCGCCAAGGCCGCCGACGCGACCGCCGGCGATCTGCGCTACCAGCTTTCATTCGGCCAAACCGCCCGCGAATGCGCGGTGCAGGGCGGCGCGATGAGTATCAAAGTTGGCGTTCAGGGCCGCGTGATACTCGGACCCATGGGCGGGCCGGGGCAAGTCGGCATTCCGCTGCGTTACGCGGTCGTGCGCGAGGGGCCGCAGCCCAAGACGGTGGTGACCAAGTTCAAGCGGGTAACGGTAACCGTTCCGCCTGGCCAGACCCATGTCCAATTCGTTGACATCGAGGAGGGCCTCAGCTTTCCGGTGCCGCCCAAACCGGAGCTCGACGCTTATGTTGTTTATGTCGGCTTTGACGAGATCGGCGACAAGAACGAGAAGATGCCGAAGTCGGCGAAGAAGCCGACAACACGGCAGCAATAGCCCCCCTGGTTACCATCCGCGCAGGGCAACTACTGCGCTCTTTAAATGTCGCAGATCGGCGACGATCGTCCGCGCCCCCGCCGATTTGAGTTGCGCGCCGAGTTCAGCACCGGCATGGCTGCCGCCAACGAACCCGACCGCTGTCATGCCGGCCGCGGTGGCGGCGCTCACGCCAGCGGCTGAGTCCTCGATCACGATACACGCGGGCGCCTGAACTCCCATGCGTGAGGCTGCATGCAGGAATAGATCGGGCGCCGGCTTGCCATTCGGCACCTCGGTTGCCGAAAATAAAAACTTGAAGAACTTGGCGAGGCCCGTGGTTTCCAGGCTCGCCCGAATACGTTCGGGGGGCGAGGACGATGCCACGCATTTCGGCCCGCGCAGCCAGGTGAGCGCATGGGCTGAATGGGGCATGGCGCGCACCTCCGCGCGCAGGCGCAGCACCGTCGCTGCCGCCACGGTGCTTGGAAAGTTCGCCGGCAGCTTACTGCGGGTGGCCGCTTCGATCATCGCAAACATGTCGGCGGGACGGCGCCCTGAGAAATAGCGCATCACGAGTTGGGGCGTGATGGCAATGCCTGCGCGCGTGAGTTCCTCCGCAACAACCGCGGCAGCAATCTCCTCACTGTCGACCAGCACACCGTTGCAGTCGAAGATGATCACGGGGCCCTCGTGCCAGCGCGTTGCTGGGAGACTGCGCCGGTCTTAATGCCCGTTCGACGAATCGGGACCAGAAAAATAAGAATCGCAGCCGTGGCAAAAGTCGGGCGCCGGACGACTCCGGGATTTTTTTGCACAGCTTCTTGGCCCGCCGGAAAACGGTGGGGCGTGACCACACGTGGGCGAACACGGCGAGAAAAAGACTAATTTAGCTTGGCCTTGAGATCGGCGATGCCTTTAGCAAGAAGGTCGTCGGCAACTTTGCCCTTCACGCTATGGGTCAGGATCGCTTCCGCCGCCGCGACTGCGACTTCGGTGGCGGCTGAGCGCACATCGGCCAGAGCCTGGGCTTCGGCCTGAGCGATCTTGCTTTCCGCCATCTTCGTGCGTCGGACGACGAATTCTTCTATTTTGGCCTCTGCCTCGCCAGCGAGCCGCTCGGCTTCGGCCTTGGCGCTCGCGATGATCGTTTGCGCCTCGCGCTCGGCTTCTTGCTGCTTGCGTCGATAGGTGGCCAGCAGAGCCTCCGCTTCGGCCTTGAGCCTGCGTGCCTCGTCGAGTTCTGCTTTGATACGGTCCCGCCGATCGTCGATGCTGTTGACCAAGCGCCTGTGGGCCCCGAAATAGCCCAGCACGCCCACAAAGATGATGAAAGCGACGGCGACCCAGAACTCGGCTTCAAACATCGATTTCCTCAGCGTTTGAGCACGTTGCTCACGGCTTGGCCAAGCTCTTCGCTCGCCGGCAGGACGCCTGTCAGCCGCTCGACAATGGCGCCTGCAGGCTCGACGGCGATGCTGCGCAGATTCGCCATTGCCGAGGAGCGAGTGGCTGCGATCGCCTTCTCCGCTTCGGCAATTCGGTCATTGAGCTTCGCGTCTACTTCCTTGCGGCGGGCGTCCGCGGCTGCCGCCGCCTTCGCGCGCGTCTCGTTGGCGAGCGCTTGCGCGCGTCCGCGCGCCTCTGCCAACGCTTTCTCGTGTGCGGCAATGGCGGCATCCGAGGCATCCTTGAAGCGCTGTGCTTCGGCAAGGTCGTCGTCGATGTGCCGTCGGCGCGCTTCGAGGATCGAGCCGACGCGCGGCAATGCAACTCGCGACATCAAGAGATAGAGCGCAAGGAAGATTAGGGCCAACCACAGTAACTGAGAGGCGAAGGTGTGCGCATTGAACGGCGGAAACCCGCCACCGTGCTCGCTTGCGGGAACCTCGACCGATCCTACCGGCTCTGAACTACCTTGAGCCATGGCCATCTCCATGGGCTGCACCGCGGTCGGCTACCGCCCACGCGTGCGATGCTTGGGTCAGCCGAGGGCAAACAGCAGAAGCAGCGCAATCAGCAGCGAGAAGATGCCAAGTGCCTCGGTAATGGCAAAACCGAAAATCAAGTTGGCGAACTGTCCGGCCGCGGCCGACGGGTTCCGGATCGCCGCGGCCAAATAGTTGCCGAAGATGATGCCGACGCCGACGCCGGCACCGCCCATGCCGATGCAGGCAATCCCAGCACCAATGTATTTCGCGGCCGTCGGATCCATGAGAAAGCTCCTGTTCGAGGGTTGCTTGAAAGATCGGCATTCAATGGCCGGGATGAAGCGCATCGCTGAGATAGATGCAAGTCAGGATGGCGAAGACGTAGGCCTGCAACAGTGCCACTAGCAGCTCGAGTGCCGTGAGCGCCGTCGTCAGAGCTAGCGGCAAGGCGGCGCCAAGCCAGCCCAGAAATCCAAAACCACCGAGCATCACGACGAAGCCGCCGAACACCTTCAACGTGATGTGACCGGCGAGCATGTTGGCGAATAGCCGCACGCTATGCGATACCGGCCGCGAAAAGAATGACAATACCTCGATCGCGGTCACCAGCGGCAGGATGTAGATCGGTATCCCGCTCGGCACGAACAGCCTAAGGAAACGCAATCCGTGCCGCCAGAAGCCGTAGATCACGACCGTGAGGAAGACCAGCAGCGCGAACGCAACGGTAATGATGATGTGGCTCGTGACTGTGAAGGCATATGGAATAATACCGATCAGGTTGAGCACCAGAATGAACATGAAGATCGAGAACACCAACGGGAAGAATTTCATGCCTTCGGGGCCGGCCGTACTTTGCAGCGTCGTCGCGACGAACTCGTAGGACATTTCGGCGACCGCCTGCAGCCGGCCGGGCACCAGGGCGCGCGACCTTGTGGCGCCAAGCATCAGCAGGAGGATGAGGCTGAGGCCGATCAACATGAACAGCGCTGAGTTGGTGAGAGCAATCTCGATCCCGCCGATG
>DATNNX010000014.1:0-2547 GCA_035601615.1 Xanthobacteraceae bacterium | reverse complement strand
CCTCACGTCGGGATCAAGTCGCTCTCCATGTCTAGGCCTTTACAAGCTCATTTCGTCTGGCCACGGCTGTGCGGTTGTGCGTTCACGCGCTAGCTGATCCAAAAGCGTTTACGCCGCAGGACGTGGCGTCCTTGTGCGTCGCGCTCGATCTGGTGAGTGACCCCAGGCGCCGGCGCGCGTTCTCCGGCGGCAGCGAGTTGCCCGCTGTCACGCAGCGTCTTGATGTAGCGGGCGGCGTCGGCGACGGCGGCCGGACTGGGGTTACCGCCATCGATCGATTTAACGCGCCCTCCCGCGTCCAGCGCGACCGAGAAAGACACGGGGACGGGCGCGTAGATCGTCTCCCCGCCTTCGACCGGCACGGGGTGGAGCTTGTTGGCCTCGACCTCGACGCGTCCGTCCGGGTGTTCACGCTTCACCGAGATCGACTCGAAGCCTCGCTTGGCAAGCTCCGCCGTCAGCGCCTTTTCCTTCATGCGCGGCATTGGTCAGCCATGTGTGGCCCCCGGACTCCGCCGCGCATCATACAGGCGCCGAACACCCGCGCTCAATGGTGAGCGAACCCGCAGTCGATACGAACGCGGCGCAGCACCATGTGTTTTCCTTCCCGCCGCAACTCGTGGGTATGCGTCTCGTGGGTCTGCGGCGCCGCGGCACGTAAGGTCTCGGCCGTTCCCTTGCCGGCGCGAGGGATCTTGAGCCGCCCTCGCCGCAGCAAGTCCTCGAAGAAGGACTTGGCCGCTTGATCCTCGCCCGGCGAGGGCGCCGCGCCGACGGCGAGCGCCGCGCCGGCAACCTGCAGGCGCTTGGGCTCCGCGGCGGCATAGACCACGATCGACGGGACGCCGAGGCCATACTCGGCCACGGAAAGTTGCAGCGTTGGCAGCGTCTTCGATTCGCTCGGGCTTGCCGCAAGGGCTGCGATGCGCGCGGACGCATGCGTCGCCGCCACCGCCATCGAAGGCGGCAGAACGCCGTGCCGGATGAACCCGCTCCGCAGCGGCGCTTCATAGCCTTGCGCGGAGAATCGCGCCGCCGCGACAGCAAGCATGCTGGCGGCCACTTGGCTCATGAAGGTGGGCACGACGGACGCGGCGCGAATGCCCTGGACCAGAATCGCGCCGATATCTTTGCTCACCTGCAGCAGCGCGGCTTCGTCTCTCGAGGCCGTCGTGGCCAGCATGCCGGCCAGTCCTTCGAAGAACGCGCCGGTGAAGACGCGCGAGAAGGAGTGCGGCTCCGAGCTCAGTGAGGTGGCGGGCGCGGTGGTGGGAAGCGTGTCGGGATCCCGGTAGAAGAACGTATTCACCGCGTTGCGCAGACAGTCGGGCTCGACCGCCGACGGAACCGATTGACGGATGGCCCAGCCGAGCTGTTCCGCCAAGCGTGAGACCCGCGATGAGCGGCGCAGCACGCCGCCGGTTTCCGCCAATACTTCCTCACGCACGCTCGATAGCTGCAGCGCCGACAGTATCGCGCTCATGTCGCCGAAGGATTCGTGGAAGGCGGCGACCTCGATGCTCGCCGCGTCGAATAGCTGCGGCTTGAACGAGTCGAGAAGCGCATGCCCGAGCTCATGGCACACGATGTCGGGGCTCTCGCCGGAAAAGACCGTGCGTCCGGCGGCCGAACCATGGAAGAACTTCAGCCCCTCGCGGTCATAAAACGCGTTGAGGTCGACGCCAAAATCGAGGTCCACGGGCAGGACCGCGCCCACTTCCCACGGGATCCCCGGCACCAATGCCCCCCAGAAATCGGCGGCGCGCCGCAATGCTTCGGCGGCCGCCCAGTAGCGAAACTCCGCGGTTCCGGGCGGATGAGGCTTCGCCTCCGGCGCAGAGGACGGGTTGACGATCCGGGTCGGGAACGGCTGATCCCGCAGAACCGGAACGGGTCTTTGGACGACTTGACCTCCGCTCGGTTGGGCGCCCGCGCCGGGATCGTCCTCCCAAGCGTTGATCATCCCCTTCGGCTGCGCCCCGCGTTCCGTAGAGACCGCGCGTGCCTTGCGCTTGCTGCTTCGCGCGGCCGACCTCTTCGAGGCGCGCTTGGATCGCTTCTTGGCCATGGCATCTCTCCGTTGCTGCATCGCCGACGTAACACCCTCGGTGAGGCGAACTCGCCATGATAGCGGTTATCGCTGGTTCAGTAGCCCCACCGAGGTGAGCTAGATCACGTTAGCTCGACAATCCGAAGGAGGCGCTCATTCACTCCCACCGCGAACACTTCGTCGCTGCCTTGGATCAGTGCGTCACGCCGCTGCTCGGCAGGCGCACCGTAAACACTGACCCCTTCCCCGGCTCGCTCGCCACCGTCACGTCGCCGCCCATCATGCGCGCGAGCTTGCGGGTGATGGCGAGGCCAAGCCCAGTGCCGCCGAAGCGCTGAGCGGTCGTTGCATCGGCCTGGCTGAACTCCTCGAACAGCTTTGCCTGCTGCTCAGGAGTCATGCCGATGCCGGTGTCGGAGACGGCGAACTCGAGGAAGCTGCTGTCATTGCTCACCTTGCGTGCCGCAAGCTTGATCTCGCCCTCCTTGGTGAACTTG
>DATNNX010000013.1:0-5749 GCA_035601615.1 Xanthobacteraceae bacterium | reverse complement strand
ATGAGGGGTGGCGGAGCGCCGAGATAACGCTCCGGTGCTCGGTGCACCGGCGGGGCGTGCCTTAACGCGGCACGCCAGACGCCTTGCGAGGCGCCTTGCGTCTCTCGGAGACGCTCGCCTCTCGGCGCTCCACCGTGGCGATTTTGGGCCGGGCGCCGCGCTTCTCCCTCACCGGCAGCTCCTCCTAAGCTTGCGCTTCGGCGAGCAACCGGATCGGTTCTAGCGAGCTCCTCGCACACGGGTCGTAGTGCCCGCAGGCGGGGTGCCGAACCTCCCGGGGCAAACGATTGCGAGTCGCCGCCGCGGGACGCCACTCCTCGCTCCGCCTTTAGGATCGCCTCTAGAAGCGCCCCTCAGAAGCGAGGATGCGAATCTATACCATCCGGCGCAAATTGTCGTCAACTAGAAAATTCGTTTTGTGTCGAGGCTCGGAGCCTCACCTAAATTTAGATACGTTTTGCGTTTACTTCCAAGTATTTAAGTCGCTTGGTCCCGGCTTGAAGGAGGCGGGGACCACATGACCGAATTGCGTTTGGTGTCCCGGAACGACACGCCACTCTCAGCCAGGCGGCGTGCCGTTCGCGTCGAGCACGGCGCCCGCGAGATAGAGCGAGCCGGCAATCAAGATGCGCGGCGCGGGCTCGAGGCCGAATTGCGCGATGGCGGCGAGCGCGGCGTCGAGGTCATCAGCGCCTTGCGCGGGGATGCCGACCGCGCGCGCCGCATCGGCGATGATGGCGGCGGGAAAACTCTTCTCCTGCCGCGGAATCGGCACCGCCACGACGCGGCGCGCAAGTCCGGTGAAATTTTTCAAAAAACTCTCGCAATCCTTACTCGACAGCATGCCGATCACGAGCACGAGCGGGCGCGAGACCCGCTCCTCGAGATCGGCGAGCGCATTGGCGACGGCGCGCGCGCCATCCGCGTTGTGGCCGCCGTCGAGCCAAAGCTCGCTCCCCGGCGGGCACAGCGCGAGGAGACGTCCATGCGACAGGCGCTGCATGCGCGCCGGCCAGTCGGCCTTGGCAATACCGACCTCGAAGGCGTTTTGCGCAAGCTCGAAGTCGCCGAGCGTGCGCAAGGCGGCGATCGCGACGCCGGCATTCTCGAACTGATGGCGGCCATAAAGTCTTGGGGCCGGAAGATCCAGCAACCCGGCCGCGTCCTGGTAGACGAGCCGGCCGCGCTCCTCCGTCGCCGTCCAGTCCTCGCCGGCGATCTTGACCGGCGCCTTGGCGCGCGCCGCCACGCGTTCGATCGCCGCCAACGCTTCGCGCGGCTGCGCCGCCACGATCGCCGGCACGGCCGGCTTGAGAATGCCGGCTTTCTCCGCGGCGATCTTGCCCAGTGTATCGCCGAGATGCTCGGCATGGTCGAACGACACCGGCGTAATGACGGACGCAAGCGGACGATCGATCACGTTGGTCGCATCGAGCCGTCCGCCCATTCCCACCTCGAGCAGCAGGACATCCGCGGCATTGCGGGCGAAAAGTAGCAGCGCGGCCGCCGTCGTGATCTCGAATACGGTGATGGGCGCGCCGGCATTGACGCGCTCGCATTCGCGAAGCGCATCGCCGAGCTCCGCATCGGAAACAAGCCGCCCCTCGCGCTCGGCGCCGAGCCGAAACCGCTCGTTGAAGCGCACGAGATGCGGCGAGGTATAGACATGCACGCGCAGTCCCGCCGCCTCGAGAATCGCGCGCATGAAGGCGATGGTCGAGCCCTTGCCGTTGGTGCCGGCGACGTGGATCGTGCGCGGCAGCCGCCGCTGCGGGTCGCCGAGCGCGGCGAGAATGCGCCACATCCGGTCAAGCGCCAGATCGATGCGCTTGGGATGCAGCTGCGTGAGCTGCGCGACGATGGCGTCGATGGGGGTCATGCCAACCCGCGTAAATTCTGACTGGTCATTCCGGGGCGCGGGCGAAAGCCCGCGAACCCGGAATCCATAATCGCCGTCCGTGGTTATGGATTCCGGCTCTCGCCGCTACCGCGGCTCGGCCGGAATGACGAACTGAAAGGTTAGCATGTCTTCGTCTTTGCAGGCGAGAGAACGGCGCGTCGCGCCGTGGCCAACCTCGCGAGCCGAAGGAGTTTACCCCGCATTCAGAAGCGGCGATTTGTCCGCGGGCGGCTTCGGGCGCGACTTGGTCAGCAGCCGGCACAGATTCGAGATCGTCGGCCGCAGCTGATGGCGATGGACGACCATGTCCACCATGCCGTGTTCCTGGAGATATTCGGCGCGTTGAAAGCCGTCCGGGAGTTTCTCGCGGATGGTCTGCTCGATGACGCGCGGCCCGGCAAATCCGATGAGCGCGCCCGGCTCGGCAATGTGGACGTCGCCGAGCATGGCATAGGACGCGGTAACGCCGCCGGTGGTCGGATTGGTGAGCACGACGATGTAGGGCCGCCGCGCATCGCGCAGCATCTGCACCGCGAGCGTGGTGCGAGGAAGCTGCATCAGCGAGAAAATTCCCTCCTGCATGCGCGCGCCGCCCGAGGCGGCGAACATGATGAAGGGCGTGCCCTTGTCGACCGCGGTCTCGAGCCCCTTGATCACGGCTTCGCCCGCGGCCATGCCGAGCGAGCCGCCCATGAAATCGAAATCTTGCACGCCGATCACCACCGCCAATCCGTCGAGCTTGCCGAAACCGAGCTTGATGGCGTCGTTGGTGCCGGTCTTGGCGCGCGCATCCTTGAGACGCTCGGCGTAGCGCTGCTCGTCGCGGAATCGCAGCGGATCGAGCGGCACGGCGGGAATCGCGATATCGAACCAGGTCTCGTTGTCGAACATCGACTTGAGCCGCGCCATCGCGCTCATGCGCATGTGGTAATTGGAGCCGGGGATGACGAACTGGTTCGCTTCGACGTCCTTGTAGAAGACGAGCTGTCCGGTGTCCGGACATTTGATCCAGAGATTTTCCGGCGTGTCACGGCGCGCGAAGTAATTGCGGATTTTCGGTCGAACGACGTTGGAGATCCAGTTCATGCGGCGATCCTCTCCAGGGCATATATGGATCGCCCGCACACGGCTGGCAACGGCGAAGACATGTCCTGTCGCGCCGCTCAGCGGCCGCTGCGCGCCTTCGGCTTCACGGCCAAGCCGAATGCGGGGTCTTCGTCGAAGAGCGTCGGTGCTTGGCTCGTGCGCGCGCGTTCGATGGTGAGCAGCGCGAGCTTCGTCGCAACGCCGCCGTTGGCCGAAAACCCTCCGGCCTTGGCGCCGGCCGCCAGCACGCGATGGCACGGCACGATGAGCGGGAACGGGTTTCGCCCGAGCGCTTGGCCGACCTCGCGCGCGAGGCCGGCTTCGCCGAGCCGCGCGGCAAGCTCGCCGTAGGAGAGCGTGGCGCCTGCCGGAATTGCCCGCGCCGCTTCATAGACGCGGCGATCGAATTCCGCGACGTCCTCCATATCGAGCGCAACGACGGACAGGTCGCTCCGCTCGCCGTTGAGCAGCGAAACGATCGCCTCGATCGCGCGCCGCACATCGCCTGGCGGCGGTGCTTGGCGCGCCTGCGGATATCGGCGCGCAAGCCGGGCGCGGGTTTTAGCCTCGCTCGCCTCCGGCAGCTGCACGCCGCTGATGCCGCGCGCGCCCCATGCGATGCCGCAGCGGCCGATACTCGTGTCGAAGAGCGCAAACCCGTGTGCCGTCATGGTGCTGCCATCTTAAAACAATTTCAGAATGAGTATCGACGGACACGCAACGATCTCGGTGTGCTCCCCTCCCCCTTGTGGGGAGGGGCTGGGGGTGGGGGTCCTTCAGCAGATCACCGCACGACCCCCACCCCGGCGCTTCGCGCCGACCCTCCCCACAAGGGGGAGGGTAGGGACCGAGTTCGTCGCTCGCGCTGATTCACTTCACCTCAATATGCAGTAGCACCCGCAGCGGCGCAGGGCGTCTCGGATCTTGCGCGTTATTCCGCCGCCTGACGGCGGGCGCCGCGCACGCCGCGCGCGAGCTCGGCGACGAGGTTGATTACGACAGTGACGGTTTTCGCAGTCGGCTTGTCGTCGCGATCGAGGCTGCCTTTGAGCGCGTTCACCAGCGCCGAGCCCACGACCACACCGTCGGCGTAGGATGCGATCACCGCCGCTTGCTCGGCGCTGCGCACGCCGAAGCCGACCGCGACCGGCAAGCTGGTATGGCGCTTGATGCCTGCGACCGCGGCCGCGACTTTTGCGGGATCGGACGTGGCCGCCCCGGTAATGCCGGTGATGGAGACGTAGTAGAGGAAGCCCGACGTGTTCGTGAGCACGGCGGGCAGGCGCTTGTCATCGGTCGTCGGCGTCGCCAAGCGGATAAAATTCATGCCGGCCTTGAGCGCCGGCAGGCACAGCTCCTCATCCTCCTCGGGCGGCAGGTCGACGACGATGAGCCCGTCGACGCCTGCGGATTTGGCATCGCGGAGAAAGCGGTCCACGCCGTAAATGTAGATCGGGTTGTAGTAGCCCATGAGCACGAGCGGCGTCGCGTCGTCGGCCTGGCGAAAGGCGCGCGCCACCTCGAGCGTTTTGCTCATGGTCTGCCCGACCTTGAGCGCGCGCTGCGATGACAGCTGGATCGCCGGTCCGTCTGCCATGGGATCGGTGAACGGCATTCCGAGCTCGATCACGTCGGCGCCCGCGGCGGGAAGGGCGCGCAAAATGGCGACCGAGGTGTCGAGATCGGGGTCTCCGGCGGTGAGGAACGTCACCAGCGCGGCACGTCCTTGCGCCTTGAGGTCCGCGAAACGCCGGTCGATGCGCGTGCTCATGAGCGCTCGCTCCTCACTCTTTGTTCCTCATTTGGGCGAGCCTTTGCGACGGCGCTCGCGCATCGCGGCCATGCGCACGTTGATGGTGCCCAGCATCAGGATCACGAACGAGCCGATGAACTGCACCCATTCCTTCCGCTCCAGGACGGGACCGGGGGTGAACAGCCGGACCCGCAGGAAATACGCGATATAGGCGACGGAGACGACGATCAAAATCCAGCCGACGAGCTTCTGCCTGCTCAAACGCATCCCGATCAGACTGATTAGCCTCTCGTCCGGGTCATGCGCGGGCTTGACCCGCGCATCCATCTACTTCGCAAAATCCTTTTAGAAGTTGGATGGATTGCCGGGTCAAGCCCGGCAATGACGCCATTTTGTGGTCCGACATGAGCGGAACAACTCGCGCAGATCATGCGCGCCGCCGCTCCAGATAGGCCTCGACGCTTGCCAGATCCTTGTCGCCGCGCCCGGACAAGTTGACCACCATCAGATGATCCTTCGGCTTTTGCGGGGCGAGGTCCATGACCCTCGCCAGCGCGTGCGCGGGCTCGAGCGCGGGAACGATGCCTTCGAGCCGCGAGCAGAGCTCGAAGGCCGCGAGCGCCTCCTCATCCGTCGCCGAAAGGTAGGTCACGCGCTTGACGTCGTTGAGCCAAGCGTGCTCCGGGCCGATGCCGGGGTAGTCGAGGCCAGCCGAGATCGAGTGCGCCTCGTTGATCTGCCCGTCCTCGTTCATCAAGAGATAGGTGCGGTTGCCATGCAGAACCCCGGGCCGGCCGCCGGCGATCGAGGCCGCGTGCAGGCCGCTCGAGAGCCCGTGACCCGCCGCCTCGACGCCGTAGATTTCGATCTGCGGCTCGTCGAGGAAGGGATGGAACAGCCCCATGGCATTCGAGCCGCCGCCGATGCAGGCAATGAGCGAGTCGGGCGAACGCCCTTCCGCTTCGAGCATCTGGGCGCGGGTTTCGTTGCCGATCACGCATTGGAAGTCG
>DATNNX010000012.1:0-9043 GCA_035601615.1 Xanthobacteraceae bacterium | reverse complement strand
TCGGCGATATCGACCGCGACATTGCGGTTCTTGCGCAACAGCGGCACGAGGTCGGAAATCGGATTCTCCCACCAGTCGATCTCGCCGCTCTGCAGCGCGGCTGCGGCTGTCGCCGGGTCCGGCATCACCACCCATTCGATCCGGTCAGCCAGCATCCGCTTGCCGCCGGCGAGCCAGGAGGCCGGCTCCGAACGCGGCACGTAATCGGGGAATTTTTCGAACACCGCCTTAGCGCCCGGCACCCACTCATTCTTCACGAAGCGCATGGGGCCGCTGCCGATATATTCGGAGATCTGCTTGAACGGGTCCGTCTTTGCGATGCGCTCCGGCATGATGAAGGCGATCGGCGTACTGATCTTGCCAAGCGCGAGCAACATCTTCGGGAATGGCTTCTTGAGCACCCATTTCACGGTGCGGTCGTCCACGGGGGCGAGGTCTTGCTGGATGGTCTTGATCAACAAGCCCATCTGGTCGCGCGCTGCCCAGCGGTTGAGGCTCGCCGCGACGTCCTTTGCCAGCACCGGCTCGCCGTCGTGAAACTTCAATCCCGGCCGCAGGCGAAACGTCCAGGTCAGTCCGTCGGATGAGACCTCTTCCGCTTCCACCATCTGCCGCTGTGGCTGCAGCTCTTCGTCGACCCCATACAGCGTGTCCCACACCATGGCGGAGGCATTGCGCACCACGTATTGCGTGCCCCAGATTGGATCGAAGTTGGCGAGATTGGCTTGCGGCACGAAGCGAAGCGCGCGCGCCGCAGCCCCTTGCGCAAGTGCCGGGGCCGAGAGTCTTCCGGTTGCGGCCAGCGTGCCTGCAGCCGCAGCGGCCTTCAGGAGGGTCCTGCGATTCATGACTTGATCTCCTACTTGCGCCAGTTCACCGCCCAGATTTGCGCCACGCTGCCCATTTTATTTGATCTTTTCGCGAAGGTTGAGTCGTGATTCAATGAGGTGAGCTCTTAGTTTTCTCCGTAGGTCACAACCCTGGATTCCCGCTTGTCGCGAGGATGAGCGGAGTTTTGCTGCCAACGGCGCGGCGGCCGCGATCATCGGAGCAAGCGGCATGCCAGGAAGCTGGCGGAGAAGGGGAAGCGGGTTCATCAGGCGGTTTTGGACAGGCTTAATTGTTTCGGATGCCACCAGCGTCCGGCGATCACAACACCTTCCGAAGCGACCTTGCGGTCGCCGGCTAAGTGCTCGCCGACGACATCGACGTAATCAAAGCGTCCGTCATTGACGGACAAGATTGTTGCGTCGCCAACGCTGCCTGGCTTGAGGCTGCCGAGCTCCGGCCGCTTCAAAGCGAATGCGGCGTTGACGGTCGAAGCTGCGATCACATCGGTCAGCGGCATGCCCAGACAGAGGAATTTCGACATGGTGGTGACCTGGTCGAACGCCGGCCCGTTTATGCAGAGCGCGTGCACGTCGGAAGAGATCGTGTCGGGCAAGAAGCCGTTGGCCAGCATGGCGCGCGCCGTCTTGAAGGCGAACGATCCCTTGCCGTGGCCGATGTCGAAGAGCACGCCGCGTTGGCGCGCTTCGATGACTGCGCGCTTCACCGTGCCTTGCGTGGTGACCGGCGCGTTCGGAAAGGGACGAAACGCGTGGGTGAGGACGTCGCCGGGCCGCAGGCGTGCGATGACGTCTTCATAGGTCGGCGGCGGATCGTCGATATGCGCCATCACCGGCACGCCGACTTCCTCCGCGACCTCAAGCGCAATGTCGAGCGGCACGGTCCCGGAACGGCCGGAGGCGCGGGCGCCCACGCGCACCTTGATGCCGACAATGATGTCGCGATTGGCATTGGCGACCTCGACCGCATCGAGCGGCGCCATCAGACGGAGTTCCTCGCTCTCGCCCACCATTACGCGTGGTGAGAAGGCGAAAATGCCGGCGAAGGAGACATGGAGATAAGCGAGGATGCGCACCTCGCTGCGCTCGATCACATGCTTGCGGAATCCCGCGAAATTGCCGGGTCCGGCGCTCCCGGTATCGATCGCGGTGGTCACGCCCGAGCGGCGGCAGAAATCTTCGGCGTCGATCCCGAGCGAGGTCCCGCCCCAGTAAACGTGGGTGTGCAGGTCGATGAGTCCCGGGGTGACGATAAGGCCGGATACATCGCGGACATCGGTTGTGGCATCGGGACGCAACGCGGTGCCGATGCGCGCCACCTTGCCCTGTGCGAACGCGACGTCGGTCACCGCGTCGAGCTTCTGCGACGGATCGACCACGCGGCCGCCGCGCAGGATGAGGTCATAGGTCATCGCAGAGTTCTCCACGCGCGGCGCGCAAGACCGTCATCAATCCCTCAGCTTGAAGCGCTGGATCTTGCCAGTCGGCGTGCGCGGCAAGTCGGAACGCACTTCGATCCAGCGCGGATATTTCCATAGCCCCGCGCGCTCCTTCACGTGCGCCCGCAACGCATCGAAGAGCCGCTCGTCGGCAGCATAGCTGTTCTTGAGCACGACGAACGCCTTCGGTTTGGTGAGCCCCTGCCCGTCCTCCTTGCCGACCACAGCGGCCTCGAGTACGGCCTCGTGCGAGGCGAGCGCCGTCTCGACCTCGAACGGGGACACCCACATCCCATTGACCTTGAACATGTCGTCGGTACGCCCGCAGTAGTAATAATAACCATCGCTGTCGCGCATGTACTTGTCGCCGGTATAGGTCCATTCGCCGACGAACGTGCGGCGGCTCTTCGCGCGATCGTTCCAGTAGCTTTCGCCGGCAGAGGGCCCACGCACCACGAGCTCGCCGATTTCGCCCGCGGGAAGCTCGCGCCCGCTCTCGTCAACAATTTTCACCTCGTACCCAGGGACCGGCTTTCCGGTCGATCCGTAGCGCACATCGCCCGGCCGGTTGCTCAGGAAGGTCTGCAGCATCTCGGTCGAGCCGAGCCCGTCGAGAACGTCGATCCCCACGACCTCCCGCCAGCGCTCGCCGAGATGGGCGGGCAGCGCTTCGCCGGCGGAAACGCAGAGCCGTAGCCGGTCTGACCCCGCGCCGCGGCCGATCTCGGGATGCGCCAGCAGTGCCGCGTAAAGCGACGGCACAGCGTAGAAGATGGTCGGGTGATGGCGGCGAAGCGTTGCGAGCACCGCCTCCGGCGTGGGCCGATCCGGCAGCAAGACGGTGCTCGCGCCGACCGACATGGGAAACGAGACGGCATTGCCAAGACCATAGGAGAAGGAGAGTTTTGCCGCCGAGAACGCGACGTCGTCCTCGCGGATGCCGATGACGCCTTGCCCCATGAGGCGCGCGGTCGCCATGAGGCTGGTGTGGACGTGCCGGACCGCTTTGGGTTCTCCGGTGGAGCCCGAGGTGTACATCCAGAGCGCGACTTCGTCCGACATTGTCGGGGCGGTGAACGGGCTCGGCTCAGCCTTCGCCAGCAGCTCGTCGAAAAAATGCGCATCCGGAAATTGCGAACGTTCGCGCGCGCTCGCGCCGACGACGATGACCGCGCGCAAGTGCGGCAACCGATCGCGCAGCTTGCGCACGACAGGGGCGAGCGAGGCGGCGACGACTATCCCCGCCGCGCGGCTGTCGGCCAAGAGATAGGCATATTGCTCGGCGGTCAGCAGCGTATTGACCGGGACCGGCACGATGCCGGCGCGGATCGCGCCCCAGAACGCGACCGGATAGTCGACGGTATCGTGCGCCACCAGCATGAGCCGGTTTTCCGCGCGCAGACCCAGCACCGCCAAGCCGGCGGCGAAGCGATAAGAGAGTTCCTGCAGCTGTGCATAGGTCAGCGAGCGCGTGGAATCCATGAGCGCCACTTTGTCGCCGAGACCGCGCGCGACATTTTCGTCGACGAAATCGGCGACGGCGTTGTAGGCCCGGCGCTGCAGGGCGTCTTCAACCAAGGGCGGCGGCGCTAGCATCGAATATGATCGCAGTTGTCGACTCAATTTCGTTTTGCTCCCCTTCCCCTCGACCGAAATTATAGCGCCCGTAGGGCAGCCGTCCCCGGAACAATATCGGGAGACCGTGCGCATTCGGCCGCGATTTGTTTCATTCCGCGAATAGCGATGCTCCGCGCCCGAGGCAAGAATGGCGAGCCGGCTGGAACCGCTTTGTCATGGTGCGCGTCTAGCCCCCATCCCGGCCACCGAAGTCGAATGATTGCGGGAACTTTCACCTCCGGCGAGGCGCTCCTGCGCCAGCGCGTGCAGGAGCGCGCGGTCGACCTTGTTGGTCGATGCCAGCGGCAATTCGTCGATGAACCAGACGAAGCGCGGATGCGCATAGGCGGCCGCATTGGCGAGCGCGAAGCGTTTGATCTCCTCCGCGCTTGGGCTACGTCCGGGCTTCGAGACCACGAAGGCCACCGGCTTTTGTCCCTTGATCTCGTCCTCGATCGGCACCACCGCCGCCTGCGCCACGTCGGGATGGCGCTCCAGCATGCGCTCGACGTCGCTCGGATAGATGTTCTCGCCGCCCGAGACAAACATGTCGTCGGCGCGGCCGATGAAATAATGGAAGCCATCGGCATCGCGCCGGAAGACGTCGCCAGTGATATAGAATCCGTCCGCCGTGAAGGGCGGCGGCACATCCGGCCGGTTGTGATAACCGTTCATCAGCGCCGGGCACTTCATTTCCAGCACGCCCTGATCGGCGTTGCGATTGCCGCTCTCGACGAGCCGGAGCTCGACCTCGGGATGCGGATAGCCGACCGAGGCTTCCGGCTGTGGCAGACCCGCGGGATGGGCCCCGAAGACGACGGGACCCGCCTCGGTCGTGCCATAGGCGTTGGTGACCGAGACGTGCGGCAAAGCACGGCGGAGCGCTTCCATCAGCGCGTGACTGACCGGCGCCGAGCCCATGCGGATGTACTCGACGCTCTTAAGATCGGTGCGCGCGAGCAGCTCCTTCTCGCGCAGCATCATGGCGATCATCGGCGGCACCGCGGTGAGCCAGGTGCAGCGATGCCGGCCGATCGCCTCGATATAGGCGGCGGCCGTGAACTGCGGCAGCAACACGATGGTCGCGTGCGCCGCGCAGGCGAGCTTGGCAAGCGCCAGCGCGTTCATGTGATAGAGCGGCGCGGCGATGAGATAGCGGTGGCGCACGAGCTCGCCCGGGAGCCGCGTCTCCACCACCCAGATGTGACTCTGGTGCGAAAGGACGACGCCCTTCGGCGTTCCCGTCGAGCCCGACGTGTAGAGAAACATCCCAGGCTCGCGCGCACGCGGCAATACCGCGTCGAAATCGCCGGGATCGAGGAAGCGATCGAAACCGCCAGAGCCGGCCTCATCGAAACGCACGGCCGGAATATCCGCCGGGCAGTCTTGCGCACGCGGTTGATCGCAGAAGACGAGCTTGGCGCCGGCGTCGCGCAGGATGAAATGAATCGTGTCGCGGGGAAACTTGAAGCTGATCGGCACCGCGACCAGGCCGGCGCGCATGATGCCATAATAGGCCACGATATATTCGGCGGAATTGGCGGAGAGGATAGCGACCCGATCTCCGCGCGCGAGCCCACGCCCGCAGAGCGCGCGGGCGACGCCGTTCGCCATGGCGTCGAGGCGCGCGTAGCTGATCTCGCGCGCGAGCGCGCCGCGAAGATCGATGATCGCCACTTTGTCGAGATCTTGGTCGCGAGGGATGAGGTCGCCGAGATTGGTGAAGCGAGGCATGGGTCTCATGCCCCCTTCGGCGGCGCGGTGAGATAGGTGCCGCGGCCGCTGGCGATGAGCTTCCCTTGGGCGTCGAACACGTGCGCCTCCGCGGTCGAGAATTGACCGCCCATGCGCACCACTTTGCCGCGGATGGTGAGATCCCCCGGCATCGCCACGGCATGATAGTCGACGTGCAGATTGATCGTCGGCACGCCGCGACCGTTTTTCTTGACCATGGCCCAATCGGCGCCCAGGTCGACCAGCGTGGCGAGAATGCCGCCGTGGGTGTAGCGGCGGTCCGGATTGACGACCCACTCTTCCCGCCAGGTCGCCTTCAATTCGATGCCGTCCTCGTGCAGCGCAACGACTTTGAGACCCAGCCATTGATGGTAGGGAGCGCGGGTGACGAGCGCCTGCACTCGCTCCAAGGTGAGCTCCTCACTCATGGTGTCACCACGACCTTGCCGATGACCTCCCGGTCCTGGATCAGGCGCAGCCCTTCGCGCGCCTGTTCGAGCGGCAGCACCTTGTCGATCACCGGCCGCATCTTGCCCTCGGCGATGAGCTTCATCAGCGCGCGCAGATCATCGTCATAAAAACTGTTCGAGCCGATGATCTTGAGCTCGAAGGTCCAGATGTAGCGCAAATCCTCCTTGGGGTCGTAGCCGGCGGTGGCGCCGCACACCAAAAGCTTGCCGCCGCGCTTGAGGCAGCGCAGCGAAGGCTGCCAGGTGTCGCCGCCGGTGAAATTGATCACCACGTCGACGCCGCCGTCGTAGCTGCGCCGCCGCGGTTTACCGTATTTATCGATCGCCCACTTCGAGAAATCGACTTCCCTCACGTCGATTACCTCCTCGGCGCCGAGCTGCTCGAGCTTGCGTATCTTGTCCGCGCTCGAGGTGCACGCGATCACATGGGCGCCAATGTGCTTGGCGAGAATGATGCAGCCGGTGCCGACGCCGCCGCTGGCGCCGAGAATGAGCACGCGATCGCCCGCTTTGACGGTGCCGTGGGTGATCAGCATGCGGTGCGCGGTGCCGTAGGCGACCGGCAGCGCGGCCGCCGCCTCGAAACTCACGCCGGCCGGCATGGCGATGAGCTGGTCGGCGGCCACGCGGCAATATTCCGCCATGCCGCCGTCGAGCATCTCGCCCATGAGGCCTTTGGCCTTGTTGAGCGGGTTGACGAGGACCCGGTCGCCCACGTTCCAGCCGCTCACCCCGTCTCCGATCTCGGCGATCTCGCCCGCCATATCGAGCCCGATCACCACCGGCAGCGGCACCTTGATCCCCGGCATGCCGCGCACCGTGAACACGTCGTGATAGTTGAACGAAGATGCCCGCACCCGGATCACCGCGTGGCCCGCAGCGGCCGTGGGAATAGAGTAGTCGCTGACGACGGCGAGGTCGTCGAGCGCGCCGTGGTTGCGCAGAACGAGCGCCTTCATGGTGTTCTTACCGCTCACCGTTCGTCCTTGCCGCCTGGATTGTCGCCAGCCGCCGGTCTAAGTAGCTTAGGCAACAGCCGCCAACAACCTCTCGCGCGTGTCGGAGCGCTTCGATGCAGGAGAATTTCCGTCAGTTCCTCGACCGGCTGCGGCAGAGCGGCGAGCTCGTCGAGCTGCATCAGCCCGTTGACATCCGTCACATCGCGACGCTGGTCGATCAGGCCGATACCGCGCTCTATTTCCACGACGTGATCGGCTACGACATGCCGGTGGTCTCCGGCCTCATTCGCACGCGCGAGCGCTCGATGACGGCGCTTGGCTGCGAGACCTACCGCGAGATCGAGGACAAGCTCACACACGCGATCAACCATCCGATCCCTCCGAAATACGTCAACACCTCGCCGACGCGCGAGGTTGTCGTTGGCGGCGATGAGGTCGATCTCTACAAGCTGCCGATCCCAATGTCCTCGATCTTCGACGGCGGCCCGATGATCACCGCCGGCGTCGTGATCGCGCGCGATCCGGAGCTCGGCATCAATAGCGGCATCTATCGTTTCATCGTGAAGGAAAAGAGCCTCACGGGCATCGACATCGTCACACCCAACAATATGCGACTGTTCGCGCAGCGCGCTTACGAGAACGGCCGTGCCTTGCCGATCTCGATCAGTATCGGCACCCATCCGATCGAGATCACCGGCTCGGGATATCGCGCGCCGCTCGGCGTCGACGAAATGGCGATCGCCGGCGGACTGCGCGGCGCGCCCGTGGAGCTCGCGCCGTGCGAGACGATCGACCTGCCGTATGTCGCCGACGCAGAGATCGTGCTGGAGGCGGAAATCCTGCCCACCGGATGGACCTGGCCGGAGGGACGCTTCGGCGAGTTCACGCGCCTGATGGGCGGCCTGCACTGGAACCCGCTCGTGCGCATCAAGGCGATCGCGATGCGCAAGGACGCGATCTATTACAACCTGCATATGCCGTGGGAGAACACCTGGCTCGCGGCGCCCACGCGCTACGCGGCGATCCGCCAGGCGCTCAAGACCGCCGGCGTGCAGGTCAAGGAGATCAACGTCACGCTCGGCGGCTGCGCCTTCTGGCACGCGGTGATATCGATCAAGAAGCAGCCGGGCGAAGGCAAGAACGCGCTGCTCGCCGCGCTCTCGGTCATGGACCTCAAGCACGTGGTGGTGGTCGATGACGACATCGACGTGTTCGATCCGACCGAGGTCGAGTGGGCGATCGCCACGCGCGTGCAGGGCGACAAGGACGTGATGGTCGTGAGCAACGCGCGCGCCAAGCCGCTCGACCCCAGCCTGCCCCAGGGTTACGGCGTGGTTCCGACCGGCGCCAAGGTCGGCATCGACGCCACGATTCCGGAAGGCATTCCGCGCGAATATTACGAGCGCATCACCTATGCCTATGCCGATCGCGCGAAGATAAAGGACTACGTCAACGGCAAGTCGGATGCGGCGGGACGTGCCGGCGACGAGGCGGAGATCGCCGCGTTGGCGGAAAAAGTTTTGGCAACGATCGCCAAGGAGCCGCTCTACTATACCGACATTGCGGAGCGCTTGCGCGCCTATGACTTCCGCACCGTGGCGCGCGCGCTCGGCCATCTGCACGCGAGCGAGAAGCTGTGGCAGGACTCGCGCGGGCGCATGTGCGTGCGCGGCTCGCAGTTCGCGGCCAAGCTGCCGCGGCGGTGAGGGCAGCGCTGCGACAGACGAACACGTCTCGGGATCAGGAGGAGCTTGGCGTTCTGCATAGTTCACCATTCAGGCAACACCTCTCTGTTCCCGCGGCGCGTTTTTTGCGCCCGGGTTTTGCTTTGTCGCTTCGCTGTCCCCCCGATCGAGGGGTGGCGGAGCGCCGAGAGTCGTCGGGTGCTTGCGAGGCACCCGTTGGGCCTGCACGTAACGCGGCAGGCCAGGCGCCTTGCGAGGCGCCTTGCGTCCCATAACGCGGGACGCCCGCCT
>DATNNX010000011.1:0-39241 GCA_035601615.1 Xanthobacteraceae bacterium | reverse complement strand
GGGGGCATGGGTGATGTCGTGCCCGTCGAACACGATCGTCCCTGCAATCGGGTGCAGCAAGCCTGAGATCGCCTTCAGGGTCGTCGACTTGCCCGCGCCGTTCGCGCCGATGAGGGCGACGAGCTCGCCCTCGCCGACGGTGAGCGACACACCCTTGAGCGCCGTCACTTGGCCGTAGCAACAGACGACATCGCGCAGATCAAGCACGCTTCTTTCCTTCCCCAAGGTAGGCGCGGATGACGTCGGGATGTTTCTGAATCAGTGCTGGCGCCCCTTCGGCGATGATGCGGCCGTAGTTGAGCACGACGATACGGTCCGATACTTGCATGACCATCGGCATGTCGTGCTCCACCAAAAGGATCGTCACGCCCGAGGCGCGAATGGTCTGGACCAATTTCATGACCTTGGCGCTCTCGCTCGCATTCATGCCCGACACAGGTTCGTCGAGCAGCAGCATGGACGGCTTCGCGGCAAGCGCCAGAGCCATTCCGAGCAGCCGCTGCTCGCCGTAAGGAAGGGTACCGGCCATGTCCGCCGCGCGCCGGTCGAGTCCGACGACGCGCAAGATCTCGCGCGCCTCATCCGCAAGCTCTGCTTCCGCAGCCTTCTCTCGCGGCAGGGCCAGCAGCGTGTCCCAGAGACTCGAGCGTCCGCGGCGGTGCAAGCCGGTCAACACATTTTCGAATACGGTGTTTCGCTCAAAGATGCTCGTGCGCTGAAACGTGCGCACCAGGCCGAGGGCCGCGATCTCGTGCGGCTTGAGCCCGTTCAACAACGTGTCGCGATAGCGAACCTCGCCCGCGGCGGGTTTGAGAAATCCGGTAAAGACGTTGAAGGCGGTCGTTTTGCCGGCCCCGTTCGGGCCGATGAGGCCGACGATCTCTCCCTCGAAAACTTTGAAATCGAGATCGGACAGGGCGACGAGACCGCCGAAATGCACCTCGACGTGCGAGACCGAAAGGACCACTTCCCCCGAAACCCCACGTGCCGGCATCACTGGCCTTCGCCAGGCTTTGCACTATCGGTCAAGGGCGCGATCGCACCTTTGCGTTCAGAGCGGCTCCAGTTCGCCATCGAGCGCTGCAGCGCCGGTACGATTCCCTGCGGGAGCATGAAAACGATCACGATCATCAAAGCGCCGTAGAGGATCCATTGCACCGCAGGCGCGGCGACGGGTCGAAGAACGACCGGCAGAAAACCGAAAATGACGCCTCCGACGATCGGCCCTGCGAGCGTCCCTTTGCCGCCGGTAATGACCATGATCACCATCGTCACGGTGTAGATGAACAGGAAAATGTCAGGATCGATGATTTTGAGGTAATGCGCGTAGAGGCTCCCGGCGCCCCCGGCCATCGCGGCTGACACCACGGCCGCCAGCACGAGATAGCGCGTCACATCGATGCCGACGGAGGTTGCGAGCGTCTCGTTTTCCTTGAGCGCGATCATGGCCCGGCCGATGCGCGAGCCCACGAGCCTGCTGATCACGACATAGGCGATCAGCCCGAGCGCGAGGACGAGGTAGTAATAGGCGACCTTGCTCCACAGCGTGTAGTTGCCGAGGCCCGGAAAGCCGAGCGTGTAAGGAGGAATGTTGGTGAGCGCCAATGGGCCCTGCGTCAGCTCGACCCAATTCAGTGCGATCAACCGCGTGACCTCCGCAAAGCTGATCGTGACGATCACGAAATAGGCCCCACGCACCTTGAAGGACAGGCGGCCGATCACGTAGCCGCTCAGTCCGGCAACAACCATGCCGATGAACAAGCCGATGATGGCGGGCCACGGTTGGTGCACCACGCGAAACCCGAACAGCTCGACGTCGAAACCCAGTGTGGTCAACGCGCTGGCATAGGCGCCGATGCCGAAGAACGCCACGTGGCCGAGGCTGAGCTGCCCGGTATAGCCGAGCAGCAGGTTCAGGCTCATCGCCGCGATGATGAAAATGCCGGTCGTGATCAACACGTGCAGGATGTATTGATCCTGCAGCCACCATGGAACGGTGAGGAGGACGACGAGCCAGATCGCCGGCAGCGCGCGTTTCATCCAACGCGCTCCGCCCGCGCGAATAGCCCGGTCGGCTTGAACAGCAGCACCACGATGATGATCAGGAAGCCCATGGCATCACGGTATCCCGAGGAGATGTAGCCGGCACCGATCTCCTCGACGAAGGCGAGTATGAATCCGCCGATGGTCGCGCCGGTGATATTGCCGAGACCGCCGAGGATGACGATCGCGAACGCCTTGAGCGAGGCGAGGTCGCCCATGGTCGGCGTGACGAGAAAAACCGGGCCGAGCAGCGCTCCCGCCGCGGCCGCAAGCGCGGAGCCGATGGCGAAGGTCACGGTGAAGATGCCTTTGATATTGACCCCCATCAAGGCTGCCGTATCGGCGTCCTGGAACGTCGCGCGCATCGCCTTGCCGAGCTTGGTGCGGTGGATGAGCACATAGCTCGCGACGATCAAGAGCAGGGCGGCTGCCAGCACGAAAACGCGCAGCCAGGATATCGACACCGGTCCGATCACCAGCGGAGCATCGGGAAAGGGCGTGACGATCGCCTTCGCCACGCCGCCCCAGACGAGGAGCTCGGTGTTCTGCATCACGATCCAGGCGCCGATCATCATCAGCATCACGGTATCGATGTCGGCGCCGCGCATCGGTCGCAGCAGCACGACCTCGATCAGCGCGCCGAGCAGCGCGCCGGCGATAACCGCAGCAACGAGGCCGAGGAAGAAGTTAAGCCCGAGCGCCGCGGCGACGAGATACACCGTATACGCGCCGAACGCGTAGAGCTCGCCATGGGCGAAATTCACCACGCGCATGATGCCGAAGATCAGCGTCAGCCCAATGCCGAGCAGGGCATAGGTCCCGCCGAGCATGACGGCATTGAGCAGATGCTGGAGGAATTGGTCCACGTGCCCCTCAGCGATCGGGCCGGCCAAGCACCGCGGTCCCCGCGCAGCCGGCGGGGACCCATATTCCAGAGGCAGTGATTTCCCCGCTTGCGCGGGGACGACAGTGGATTGCGTGTATCAAACGCTCGGGAGGACGACTTTGCCGTTCTCGATCTTGATGAGATAGATGCCCGGATTGCTTTGACCGCTTTCCTGGCCCGCTGGGCCGGCCTTCTCGAACTTGATCTTTCCGTTCATCCCGCTCAGCTCGATCTGCCAGAACGCCGCGCGGATCGCTTCCGGATCGGCCTTGCCCGCCTTCGCGATCGCCGCCGCAATGGTGCGGATGCCGTCATAGCCGCGGAAGCTCTCGGTCAGCCCGGCGAATGGGTAACCGCGTTTGTTCCATTCCGCGATGAAGGCCTTTGCCATGGCCGGATCGGCCGAGACATTTGGATTCCACGGCGTGAAGAAGGTGATGTGGGTCGTATCGTTTGCCGCCGCGCCCGCCTGCTCGATCAACTGATCGGGATTCTGCGAACCGCCGGTGGTGATGATTCGCTTCTTCAGGCCCAACGCCGCCGCCTGTTTGAAGACTAGCGTGAGTTGCTCGACCGCAGTGGTGATGATGAGGGTGTCGGCATCGGAGGCTTTTATTTTGGCGAGCTGTGCGCTCATGTCCTGCGCCGGCGGATCCATGGTCTCGACCAGACCCACCTGGATGTTGTGCTCCTTGAACATCTTGCCGAAATCTTCGGCGGCGCCGCGGCCCCAATCGTTGTTCACCACGAGGAAGTCAGCCTTGCCGATCTTGAGCTTGTCGACGATCTTGGCGAATGCGACCGCCTCAACCGCCGACGGCGGCGAGATGCGGAAAATGTACGGATTGCCCGAAGTGGTGATTTTGCCGGCCGAAGAGGTCTCGACCAGCATCGGCACCTTGTATTCCATGAGCTTCGGCATGATCGCGAGGGTGAAGCCGGAGCCCCATGCGCCCATGATCACCGGGACCTTGTCGCGCACGATCAGCTTCTCGGCGACCGCGGCCGCTTCGGTCGGGTTACTCTTGTTGTCCTCGATCACAAGCTCCAGTTTTTTGCCGAGCACGCCGCCTTTGGCGTTGATCTCGTCGGCCGCGATCTTGGCGCCGTTGGCGACATAATTTCCCGATGCCGCGAACGCGCCGGTCAGCGGCTGAATGACGCCGACCTTGATGCTGTCTTGCGCGGCTGCGGTGGCAACGCCGGCGGCCAGGGCGAGGGCCGCAAGGGTTGCCGTGCCTGCAAATTGCTTCATGTCTGGTCCTCCGTGATGCAAACGGCGCCGGCCGGCGCTCAGACAACTATAGCATGGTCCGCTCATATCGAACCACATGGCAAGAAGCGCAATGCCGGGCGCCGTCCGCGAAAGCGGCAATCCAGCGGAAATGGGTCGCGGCGGTGACCAACGGAGCGAACCTGCCACTCAAGCCAAATCATTGCGCCTTGAGGCGGGGAATGATCTCGCGCGCGATGAGCCCGATCTGCTCCATCTCGTACTTGTAGGGCACGAAGATGATCTTCTGCGTTCCGACCGCCAAGTGTGCCTTGAGCTGCTCGATGCACTCGTCGACCGTCCCCATGATGGCGCTGTCCTTCGTCGATTCGCTCCAGGACGCAAAATCCCATTCCTTGGTGAGCCACTCCATCATCCGACTCTCGACGGCTTGCCGGGACTTGCCGATGAAGATCGGCAGCTGGGAAGCATTGAGGAGCGTATCCGGGTCCTTTCCCGCCTCCTTCGCAAAGGCGCGGATCTTATCCCATGATTTGGCGAAGCTCTCCGGCCGGTAGAAATAGGTGAGCCAACCGTCGCCGCTCACCGCCGCGCGTTTGAGGACGCGATCGACATATCCGCCGATCAGGATCGGCGGATATGGTTTCTGAACCGGCTTCGGATACATGACTCCTGCCGGAATATCGTAGCGGGAAAATTTGCCGCTGACCGTGTGCTCGGTCCAGAAACGTTTGAGGATGTCGAGATTCTCGTCCATGATCTTGCCGCGCTGGTCGAATGGCACGCCGATCGCGTTGAATTCACGGCGATACCAGCCCGAGGCCATGCCCATCAGCAATCGCCCTTCCGAAAGCAGATCCATGCACGCGAGCTGCTTGGCCAGGATCACGGGGTTGCGCATCGGCAGCACGAGGATGCCGGTGCCAAGCTTGATCTTGCTGGTGCGGGCAGCGATGGCGGTGAGGAGCGTCAAGGACTCGATGATCGGAAAGTTCGGCTCGACGCCGAGGAGGATATGATCCCAGACCCAGAGCGAGTCGAAGCCGAGCTGCTCCATCCGCACCCCATATTCGACCAGGGCCTTGATGTCCGGCATCTGCGGATAGGCGGTGAAATTAGGCACCGCAATGCCGAATGTCCGATCCAAACGCGCCATCACAAACTCCTGTGGTGCCACATCGTCCCCGGGGGAGAGAGCAGACCGACCCTGCCGCTCATTAGCACGTAAATACGAACCTGCTAGCCGGTGTAGAGCCGGTCCGGATCGAGCTCGCGCAAGAGGTCGAGCTCCTGATCGGTCGGCGGCTCGGTCACGCCCAGATGCGGAGCGAAGTCGAGGGCAAACCCGGTGTTGTCCTGAAGCCTTTCCCGCGTGACGCCCGGATTGAGCGAGATCACCTGCATGCGCCGTTTCTCGTCCTCGAAGCCGAACACCGCCAGATCCGTCACCACGCGAAACGTGCCGCCGGCGAGCAGACCGCTCTTTCGACGCGTGTCGCGACCGTGCAGGTAGCCGGGGCTGGTGATGAAATCGACGTGCTCGACGAACCGGCGCTTCTCGTGCTTCATCGCCACGATCATCTGCGCGAGAGAGGCGATGTCGTTGCCGCCCCCCGTCCCCGGCAGACGGATCTTGGGCCGCAACGGATCGCCGATGAACGAGCTATTCAAATTGCCGTACTGATCGACCTGGGCCCCGCTCATGAACCCGACGTCGACGTAGCCACGCTGCAGCAGCAGCAGCACTTCGGCGCTGCCGAGCACCATATTGGCGCGCTTGGTGCAGCGCTGATCGTTGGTCGAAGGCGGCAGCTTCCCTGGCTCGATGAACGCGCCGATCACGCCGCCTTCGAACAGAATTGTCAGCCCTGGGCAACGCAGCCGCTGCGCAAGCGTTGCCGCCAAGAGTGGGATGCCGACGCCTGCGAATACCACCTGCCCGTCGCTGAGCTGCCGAGCGCTCAGGATGGTGAGCAGCTCCGCGGCGGTGTAGTTGCGCTTCTCAAGCATCGTAGATGCTCTCCCCGGCGCGCGCCGCCTCGAGCAATTGCTCGATCCCGATCAAGGCGAGAAACTCGCTCCACGATTTCGGACCGTAGACGAAGCGGTCCATGTATTGCTGCATGCCTTTGACGGGATCGCCGTTCACCAACGTCACGTACTCCTCCATGTGGCGCAACATGGGCTCGTAGGCGCCGTAGCATTCATGCGGGGCGCACCCGAACGGCAATTCGACCACGGCATCGACGGCAAAGAACGGTATCTTGGTCCGGTCTGGCGCGCGACGGATCTGATCGTTGGAGACGATGCGCTCGGTTGTCAGGATCACCTTATTGGCGGCCATCGCCAAATCGATGTCCATGAATTGCAGCCCGTCGATTTGCGCATTGCCGTAGGCGTCGCAGCGCTGGACGTGGATCAAAGCGACGTCGGGATTAAGCGCGGGAACGAGTAGCAGCTTCTCGCCGGTAAACGGGCAATCGATCTCGATCGCCTCCGGACGTTGCTTTTGCACGTCCGATCCCAGCATCGATCGAATCGGCATGAACGGAACGCCCATGGCCCCGGCGCGAAATCGCATGCCCATTGCCATGTGGCTCCACTCGTCGTATCGCGCCTTTCCGGTCTCCACGTAGTGGCGCATCACTTTCGAGACGCCCCACAGGATTCCCTGGCTAAACCAGCTCGTCACGATGTGATCGCAGGTGCCTGATGCCAACAGCAGGTCGCCGTCGCTGGAGACGATGCTGCGCGAGCAGGTCAATCGCTTTCGACCGGCGCGGATCAGCGCCCAAATCATGCCCATGGGGGTGCGCGACATGGTGCTGCCGCCGATCCCGACTGAATCCCCGTCGCGCACGAACGAGGTCGCGTCTTCGAGCGAGACGACCTTGTCGCGCAAGCTTCGGTCGCGGCGCAGTAACTCTTGGCGCAGCTCGAGATAACTGGGAGTGCCGATCGACTTGCCTTCGGTCTCCACCATGACGTCAGCGGGCGCGCGCGGCGCCGACCTCCACGTTGAAGTCCTCGATCAAGCGATCCCAGGTCGGGATGCTTGCGACGAGATCGCGCCAGAACCGCTGATCCCTGCGCTCTTCGAAATCGTCGATCGTCACGCCCTGCTGCTCCACCCAGGTGAAGTACCCGAGATTGAAGATACGCTTGCGGTCGACATGAGTCAGCTCGAGGACGTGATCGTCCACGATGCCTTCCAAATGGCGGCTGAAGATCTCGCCGGCATTGACCTCATCGAACCCGTCGCGATAACGGCGCGCCAGAAATCGCTGCCGCTCGCTGGCGTAGAGCAGCGCGCTGTCGGTCGCGACTGTCATGACCACATCGTCAGCGTCGAAATCAAGATGCTTGGCGACCTTTATCGCGGCGACGATATTCGCGAGCCCGGAGATGCCGATATCATCGAAGGTCCTCACCACGTCCGGGTCGATTTTGCGGCGCCCGACCAAGTAGCTGCGCCCGGCATTGCCGCCGAACAACAGGTTGAGGGAATCGCTCGCCAGATCCGATACGCCGACGACGAGGTCGGTATTCATGACGTTGTGGATCAGAGGAACATGCTTGTCGCCGATACCCTGGATGTTGTGCTCGCCGTATCCATTGCAAAGCATCGTCGGGCATTCGAGAGCCTCGGCCGCGACGATTTTCGTGCCATGCCGTGATTTCAAATAGTCGCCGGCCGCAATCGTTCCGGCGGATCCGGTCGCCGAAACGAAAGCCGCCAGTCGATAATCAGCGTTGGCGCTCTTGAGATGCGAGAACACACAATCGAATGCGGCTCCGGTGCAGTGATAATGGATCAAGTAGTTGGCGAATTCGGAAAACTGATTGATGATGACGTTGCGATTGTCGCGGGCAAGCTCGGCGCACTTGTCGTAGATTTCCTTGACGTTGCTTTCGGTTCCCGGCGTGCGGATGATGTCGCCGGGATGTGGCACCCAGTCCTGCAGCCAATCGAAGCGCTCTTGGCTCATGCCGGCGGGCAACACCGCGACGCCGCGACAATTGAGGATACGCGAAATGGCAATGCCGCCGCGGCAGTAGTTTCCGGTGGATGGCCACACCGCCTTATCCTGAGCGGGCTCGAAGCGGCCAGTCACCAGCCGCGGTACCAGACACGCGTAGGCGGCGAGCACTTTGTGCGCTCCGATCAGCGGAAAACGCCGCCCGAGAAGGACCACGATCGGCGCCTTCACGCCGGTGAGCGCCTCCGGCAGGACGATATAGCCGGGCAGCGGCACGCGGGTCCTGCGATCGGCGCCGTTGAACCAATGAACCCGCCAAAGATTTTTCGCATCCGGCTCGTCCGGGCCAACCGATTTGAGGCTCGTCTCGATGAGAGCCGGCATGCGCGCCGGATCAGCGAGCTCGCTCCAGGTGGGCAAGCTCACCTGCGCGGTTCGCATGCATTCGATCGCCGCGCGGCGGTGCTTGGCGTCGACGATCTCCGGCCGGATGAAGAATCGTCCCGTCATGGGGCCGATGTGGCTCCTTGAAGCTGCTCACCAACTCGCGCCCCGGTGAACGAGGCGCGGTAGCGCTCCTGCGGAACCGTTCGGTAAAGCGTGTCGCGCTGGCGCGGTCTGCGGCCAAGGGAACGAATGATACGCTCCATCTCGGCCGGCGCCATCTCTTGTCCGTGCGTAGCGCCGGCCGATCGCGTGATGGTCTCGTCCATCAACGTGCCGCCGAGGTCGTTGGCGCCGCTGCGCAGACACGTCTTCACCCCATCATGGCCCATCTTCACCCAGGAGGTCTGAATGTTGGTGATGAGCGGATTGAGCGCGAGGCGCGCAATCGCGTGCATCAGCACCGCCTCGCGGAAGGTGGGGCCGCGCCGGGCGCGGCCTTTGAGATAGATCGGGGCCTCCATATGCACGAAGGGCAGCGGGACGAACTCGGTGAAGCCGCCGGTCTCCTGCTGCAGCTCGCGAATACGCAGAAGGTGTCGCGCCCAATGCTCGTAGTGGTCCACATGGCCGAACATGATGGTGGCGGTGCTGCGCAAGCCGCTGCGATGCGCGGCCCGCATCACCTGGAGCCATCCTCTGGTGTCGATCTTGTCCGGGCAGAGCACGGCTCGCACCTCATCGTCGAGGATTTCCGCCGCCGTGCCCGGCAACGTGCCCAGCCCCACGGTTTTCAGCGCGCGCAGAAAAGTCGCGAGCGGGAGGCCCAGCGTCGCGGCGCCTTGGTGGACTTCGAGCGGCGAAAAGGCGTGGATGTGGATGCCTGGCGCGGCGCTTTTCACGGCCCCGCAAATCTCAAGATATGTGGCTCCGCTATAGCGCGGATGGATACCGCCCTGCATACACACTTCGGTAGCGCCGCGCGTCCACGCCTCGCACGCGCGCTGCGCGACCTCGGCCAGCGAGAGTTCGTACGGCCGGCCGCGCAGGTTTTCGCTCATCTTGCCTTTGGAGAAGGCACAGAATCCGCATTTGAAATAACAAACGTTGGTGTAATTGATGTTGCGGGTGACGACGTAGGAGACGAGGTCGCCACTGGCGGCCTGCCGCAACTCGTCGGCGGCCGCGCAGACCGCCGCAAACTCGTCTCCGCGGCATCGAAACAGCCGCACAATCTCGGCTTCGCCGAGCGCGCTCCCGGCCTGCGCCCTCGCCAGAATGGGAGGGAGTTCATCGGCAATCGCTGGGCGGCCGGGCCCAGCAGTACAATCGGGAAGCCGGCCGCGGGCGCCGGGGGACCATTCATCGGTGCGCGGCCATCCATCGGCGTCGATGCGGCGAAGCAGCGACGTCCGCAACGCTGGATCGACCCACGTCTCAGCGCGGCGGCCGAATGCGGGATAGATCGCCAGCCGCTCGACCAGCTGCTTGCCGGCCGCCTTCGTCGCGCGCTCAAGCGCGTCCAGAGCGGGCCACGGCGCCTCTGGATTGACGTGATCAGGCGTGACCGGCGATACGCCCCCCCAATCGTTGATGCCCGCATCGATCAAGCGCGAGAGCGCATGCGGATTGAGATTGGGCGGGACCTGGATGTTCATCGACGGCGCGAACAACAGTCGCGCGATCGCGATGGTCCAGAGATGATCCTCGAGAGCGGGCGCAGGCGAACGCGCCATGCGTGTTCCGGGTTTGGGCCGGAAATTCTGAATGATGATCTCTTGAATGTGCCCGTAAGCCTGGTTCAGATCGCGTAGAGCCAACAGAGAATCGATCCGCTCTCCACGCGTTTCGCCGATGCCGATCAGAATGCCCGAGGTGAACGGCACGCGTTGTTCGCCAGCGGCGCGGATGCTTGCAAGCCGCGCGCGCGGATGCTTATCGGGCGAGCCGTGGTGGGGACCGCCGGGCTCGCACAGCCGCTCGGAGGTGGACTCGAGCATAAGCCCCTGGGACACGGAGACGGCGCGCAATTGAGCCACATCGGCTGGTGCCAAGTGCCCGGGGTTAAGGTGTGGCAGCAAGCCGGTTTGCTCGTGCACAACCCGCGCAGCGTGCGCGAGATAAGACAAGGTCGTGCGATGTCCGAGCCGCGCAAGCTCATCGGCTGCGCTTCGGTAGCGCAGCTCCGGCTGGTCGCCGAGCGTGAACAGGGCTTCCTTGCAGCCGGCCGCCTGGCCCGCCCGTGCGATCGCGAGCACTTCATCGAGCGACAGGTAGGCCCGCGCATTCTTGCGCGGCGTGTGGGCAAATGTGCAGTAGTGGCAGACGTCGCGGCAAAGCCTGGTCAGCGGAATAAAGACCTTGCGTGAATAGGAGACGATGGATCCGTGAGCCGCGTCGCGGCGGCAAGCTGCCGCGCGAAGTAGCGGGCCAAGCTCGCAGTCGACGAGCGCCAGCGCCTCCTCGCGGCTGAGATTGCCCTCGTGCACGAGATCGTCAGACATCGCAGGCCTCATGACCGCTGCGGCGGCAGCCCGGTGACGCGAATGCCGGCGCCCTCGACCTTATAGCGCCGATTGATCCCGATGAGGACCGAGGTCAGCGCCTCCGCGGCGGCGGAATTGGCCAGCGGCCCGCCATCGATGCCGCGCGTTCCCGCCGCATCCGCGAGCTCGATCACGACCGCACGCGCGGCTTGGTCGTCCCCGAACACGAGCACGTCGCAATCGACGGTTCCGCTGGAATGAAGCTTAGCCGCGCTGACGTTGTGGAACGCGGCCTGGACGCGCGCCGTTCCCGCAAGCAGCCGCTGCGCGATCAAGGCGGCGGATCCATCGGGCGGAAGTTTTACGACGGAGACTTTGGGGGGAACAAGCGGCACGACCGCGTCCACCACAATCTTGCCGGCCACCGCCGGCTTGATCTCATCGAGAATCGATTCATGGCTCGCATAAGGAACCGCGACGACCACGATGTCTGCCGCCGCCGCCGCCGCGCGATTGTCCTCCCCAGTAACGCTAGCAACGCCAACCTCAGCGCTCATCTTTTCGGCGGCTGCCTGGGCTTTCTGCTTGGATCGCGAACCCAGCACGACCGGATAGCCGGCGGATGCCCAGCGCTTTGCCAGCGCTGAGCCCAACTCCCCCGTTCCTCCGATGACCGCGATGGTCGGCCGTGATTGCAATGATCTCTCCCGCCCTAGCGCCTATCCCTAGTCCTTGAAACAAAACGGCGGCGCGCCCCGGGCGTGCTCTAGCAGGCTATTGATTTCTCGCACTAACGTCGATCGACGCCGCACCAATCGCAGATGCTCAGCGCGACGACCTTGATGGCAGTCAGGTAATCGTCGATGGAAACGTACTCGTCGTTCGCGTGCATGATGGCGGTCGAGCCCGGGCCGAAGATCACGGTAGGAGTGTTGGCGTACTGGTTGAGGAACCGCGTATCCGCTGCTCCCTGCCGACCACTGATCTCCGGATCACGGCCGGTCACCTGCTTGTAATTCCGGCATGCGGTTTGGACGATCGGGTGATCTCTCGGGATTTCCGAGGCCTGCGCGTCATAACCGACGAAGCGCACCTTGGGCGGGTGGTGCCTCATCCAGGGATCCTCGGCCGCCGCGCGTGCGACCTGCTCCACGAGGCTCTGCTTCACGCCTTCGTGGTCCTCTCCAGGCACCGTTCCGATGCTACCCTTGAGCAGACAGTTGACAGGAAAGGCGCTCGGATAGTTGCCGGCCGAAAAACTGCCGATGATGCAAGGAAGCGTGTCGAGGGCGTTCGGGTAGAGCGGATGGGTCACGGTTGCGACGCGCTTGGCCTCGAGATCTGCGACCGCCTTGACGATCTTGTTGCCCAGCTCGATCCCGCTGATGCCTTCGTAGCGCTTTTGAATGCCGGCAGGCTTGCCGTGAATCTCGATCTCGAACCAAATACGGCCAATGCAAGCGGGCTGGACTGCGAGATCACTGGTCTCGCCGGAAATCCCGGCGTCGGCCTTGTAACCGCGGATGACGGTATCCAACGTGCCGTGGCCGCTGACCTCCTCGTCGACGACGACATTGATGTAAACGTCGCCCTTGGTCTTCAAACCCGCGGCCAGCAGGGATTCCACCGCCATGATGTGGCTGGCAACGCCGCTTTTCATGTCGGCGGAGCCTCGCCCATAGATGCGGCCGTTCTTGATGGTGGCGGACCATGGATTGTCGCTCCATCCCTCGCCGCCTCCGACTGGTATGACATCGGTATGCCCGTTCAAGAGTAACGAGCGCCCCCCGCCCGTACCCTTTAATGTGGCGACGATGTTGGGCCGTCCTTCGTAGCCTCGATCAACGGGTCGGTATGCAGGATGCTTCTTCAGCTCTTCCCAATCCGTCTCCCAAATGTCTACATCGAGGCCGATCTTCGCCATGTAATCTGCCAGAAACTTCTGGATGTTGGCCTCGTCCCCAGTGACGCTGGGGATGGCGATCATCTGCTGCAGAAAAGAGATCGCTTTGTCACGGCCCTCGTCGATTTTTTTCAGAAGCGTCTGGGTGGCACTCGTGCTCATTTGCGATGTCCACGTATCCGGCCGCAGAAGCCGTCATTAAGCGGCGATTTTCCCCTCAGTCAATCCGCGCTAGCTTATTGCCCGCGCCGCGCGATGGCTGTGATGATGCGCTGCGGCGTGATCGGCGAAACCAGCAATTCGACCCCGAGTGGCCGCAGCGCGTCATTGACGGCGTTGGCGATAGCGGCCGGCGGCGCGATGGCGCCACCTTCGCCGATTCCTTTGACACCGAACTCGGTATAGGGCGCCAGCGTCTCCATATGATCAATCACCAGGCTGGGAATCTCGGTCGCTCCGGGCAGGAGGTAATCCGCGAGCGTCGAAGCAAGCGGCTGACCCGAACGATCAAACGGCATTTCCTCATAAAGCGCCGTGCCCACGCCTTGCGCGAAGCCGCCGCAGATTTGTCCATCGACGATGGTTGGATTGACCAGCTTGCCCCCATCCTCGACGATGACGTAGCGGAGGATTTCCACCTCCCCGGTCTCCGGGTCGACCGCGACCAAAGCGGCATGCGTCGCATAGCTGAAGGTTCCGCTGTCGCGCGCGGGCTTGTAGCCTATCGTCGTCTCGAGGCCGCCGGGATCGACATCGTCGGGCAGATCTTGCGGGCGCAGGTACCAGGCGCGCGTGATCTCGACCAGGCTGACGGCGCCGTGCGGGCCTACAGCCTTCGCCGCGCGGATCGAGACTTGCGCCGGATCGGTCTGCAGGAGGCGCGCGCCGATGATTGCCGCCCGCTTGGCGAGCTGCCGGCACGCCGCTGCCACCGCGCCGCCGGCCATGACCATCGAGCGCGATCCCCAGGTGCCGGTCGAATAAGGCGTGAGCGCGGTATCACCGAGCACGACTTTGATCCTGCCGATCTCGATGCCGAGGATTTCATGGGCGACTTGCGACAGCGTCGTTTCGAGCCCCTGGCCGTGCGAGTGCACGCCGACGCGCAATTCCAGGCCGCCGTCGGGAGTGAGTCGTGCGGTCGCTTGTTCGTAGCCCGGCACCATCGGGATGCCCCAGCCGTAATAGACGGACGTGCCGTGCGCAGCCTGTTCGCAATAGGTCGCAAGACCAAGCCCAACGAGGCGCTCATCCGGCTGCGCGCTTTTCTGCCGTTTTCTTATTCCCGCGGCATCGATCGCCGCCACCGCGCGGCGCAACGATTGCGGATAATCGCCGCTGTCGAAATGCTTGTTGGTGATGTTGTCGAACGGCATCTGCTCGGGTCGCACCAGGTTTTTTTCTCGGACTTCGTGCGGCTCAATGCCGGCCTCGCGCGCGACCGCATCGAGCACGAGTTCGAGCGCGAAGCAGACTCCGGTGCGCGCGACCCCGCGATAGGGCAGGATGGGGCATTTGTTCGTCGCGACGGAGAACGTCCGGCAGCGGTAGGCGGGAAAGTCATATGGCCCGGGCAGGATACTTGCCACCTGCGCGGCTTCCAGACACGCGGAGAACGGGTAGGACGAATAAGCACCGGAATCGACCGCGGCTTCGCAGTCGATGCCGCGCAAACGGCCGTCGCGCTCGGCATAAGCGGTGACGCGGTAGTAATGCTCGCGGCAATTGGCGCCGGCAATGAGATGTTCGCGGCGGTCCTCGATCCAGCGCACCGGATGGGAGCAACGCATGGCGAGCCAGCCGAGACAAATCTCCTCCGGCAACAAGATACCTTTGTAGCCGAACCCGCCGCCGACGTCGGGGGCGATGATGCGGACCTGACCTTCCTCGAGGCCGAGACATTCCGACAGTCCAGTGCGCACGATGTGCGGCATCTGACAGGCCGAGTACACCGTCAATTGCTCGAGCCGCGTGTCCCAGAACGCGACCACGCCGCGGCCTTCGATCGGCGCCATGCATTGCCGCGCGGTGCGGATCTCGCGCTCCACTTTGATCGGCGCGTCGAATGCCTTGCTGATGTCGATGTCGATGAAAGTCTCGAGAAATACGTTATCGCCCCATTGCTCATGGACTAGGACGGCGGTGCTCTTGCGCGCCTCCAGCATGTCGTAAATGGCCGGCAATTCCTCCAGATCGAGCGTCACTGACGCCGCGAGATCCTCGGCTTGCGCCCGCGTCGCCCCGACGCACATCGCCGCCAGTTCGCCGACATGGCGAAGCTTGCCGGTGGCAAGGGGCGGCTGCTCCGAGACTTTGAAGCCGCGCAGGCCGGAGACTGCGCGGATCGGCTTCACGCCGACGAGATCAGCCGCCGTGAAGGTGCTGTCACGCTGAGCGGGCGGAATGGAAATGCCGCGAATGCGGGCATGGGCGAGGGGGCTGCGAACGAAGGCGACGTCCTTCATTCCGGGCAGCCGGATATCGGCGACGAACTGGCCGCGACCGCGCAAGAGGCGTACGTCCTCCTTTCTGACGACGCGAGCTCCGATGCCTTGGTTGGACGGGCGCGCTTCTCTCATCGCCGAAACCTGGCCAGTAATCGCGCGAGCGCGTTCTTCATCCGGTCGGAAACCTCGTACCAAGACTGGGCATGGCGACCCAAGCACGGCAAAGTGCAATCGTCGCGGTCATGCGTCAGCAACACACGAAATGCCAAGAGAATCTGCGGTCGCCAGTCCCTCGCCCGCTTAAAGCTTGACGCCGGCCGCGGCCAAGAGAGAGCGCGCTCGCGCGCGCTGCTCTTCGGAGATCGTCAGCCGCTCGGCAAACTCACGTCCGGCCGGACGCGTGGCGTCGATGCCCATTTTGGTCACCGTGAAATGTTCCGGGTCCGAGGTCGGGTCGAGAATGGCGCCCTTCGCTCCAGGGACGAACACAATGTCCTTCTCCGCGCGCACGCGCGTGGCGAGCGCCCACATGACGTCGTTGATGTTGAAGATATCGACGTCATCGTCCACGACGATGACGTATTTCGTGTACTGCTCGGTGCCGAGCGCGGCCATAATCGCCATCTGCGGCTCGCCTTCGGCGATCTTCTTCATCGAAATGAAGGCCATGAACGCGCCGCACGTGGTATGCGGCACGTGCACGGCGCGCACGTTGGGGAGGTTGCGGCGCAGCGCGTTGAGAATTTCGCCTTCCCGCGTGATGCAAGAAACCAAGATATGATCCCTGGACATTCCTGAGGTCACGCTGTGGAACACGGCGTCGCGGCGCATGCGAATGCGGTGCGCGACGAAGACGTTCTGAGTGCTGCGGTAGGAGGCGTAACCGGTGAACTCGCTGAACGGACCCTCAGGCTCGTGCACATTGGGCAGGATTTCGCCCTCGATGATGATCTCAGCGCCCGCGGGGACTTCGAGATCCGCGACCCCGCAGCGGGCGAGGCGGTAGGGTTCGCCGAACAAGCCGCCGATGATCTCGAATTTTCGTACGTGCGGCGGATAGGCGTAGACCATCGAGCCCATGTAATGCAGCGGATGTGTCCCCAGCGTAACGACAGCGGGAAGCGATAGCCCGCGCTCCTCGGCGCGGCGATGGAATTCGAAGAGACGGCGGCGCGAGTGCAACGAAACGCCGAGCCGGTTCTTGCCTTTGAGCATGAGGCGGTGGAACCCGGTCGTATCAATGCCGGTCACCGGATCGCGCGCGACGATTTGACCGGCGGTGATGTAGGGGGCGGCATCGACCGCAAATTGCAGCGGGATCGGCAATTTCGCGAGGTCGACGTCGTCCCCTTCGAGCACCACGTCGTCCCACGCGCCGCGGTCGACGACTTCGCAGGGAATGTACTTCTGGCAGCGCTCGCGGAAGGCGGTGGGCAGCTCGGCAGGTTCCACGCCGAGACATGCGGCCAAGAGCTTGCGATTCCCGGCGACGTTCGTGATCAGCTGCATACCGCTGCCGCGCACACTCTCGAACACGACAACTGGGCTCTTGCCCACGTGATCAAGCTCGAACACCAACGCCGTAGGATCGAAGCGCAGGTCGATCGGCTCACGGACGCGCAGCAATTCGTCCGGAAATTCGGTTTCGACCAGCCGCAAGAAGCCGCGCAGGCTCTGATTGTCGCCGTCAACGTTTCGTTGCACGATTCTCCCCGCTCAGCCCGCGAGCTGCATCATCGTACAGGCGGCTCGGGGCGGCAAGACGACTGCGGATACAAATCAAGCATTGCGCCCGAAGAATGGGCTTGAACCGATCAGCCAATTACGCTTCAACGCATTCAACCCTTCCGAGGGGACTATTGCATGACACATTCGCGCCTTCTGCACGCCGTCGCCGCCATCGCACTCTTTGCTGCGCCGGCGATGGCATCGGAGCAAGCCTATCCGACGCGGCCTATCCAAGTGATCGTTCCCTTCGCAGGCGGCAGCGCCAGCGACGTCGTCATGCGCATTCTGCTCGATCGGATGGCGAAGTCCATCGGACAGCCCTTCATTGTCGACAACCGACCGGGAGCAGGCGGCAATATCGGCACCAGCGCGGGAACAAAGGCGGCGCCCGACGGCTACACGCTGGTGATGGGCTCGACCGGCCCGATGGCGGCCAACAGAACGCTTTATCGCGATCTCGGCTACGATCCGGAGAAGGATTTGGAGCCGATCTCGCTGTTCTCGCATTTCCCCATTCTCGTCGTGGTGAGTTCGAAGCTGCCGGTGAAGTCGCTGACCGAGTTCGTCGACTATGCGAAGACGCGTCCGAAACAGCTCAACTACGGCTCGGTGGGCATCGGCAGCTCGCAACATCTCGCCGGCGTCTATTTCGAGCAGGTGGCGGGACTGGAGCTGACCCACGTGCCTTATCGCAATATTGCGCAATACGTGCCGGATCTCATCGCGGGCTCGGTGCCGGTGGGCTTCCAGTGGCTGCCGAACGTCAGCAGCCCGCTGCAGAGCGGCGACGCCAGGGCGCTCGCGGTCGCGGCGAGCAAGCGCATGACCGCGCTCCCCGACGTTCCCACGGCGGCAGAAGCGGGAGTGAAGAATTACGAAGCATCGGGCTGGCTCGCGCTCTTGGCCCCGCACGCAACGCCAAAGCCGATCATCGCCAAGCTCAATGAGGAGCTGGTCGCCGCGATCAAGGATCCGCAGGTGCAAAGCAAGATCATCGAGCAGGGCGCGGAAGGCGTTTCCACCACGCCCGAGGAGCTTGCCAGGTTCATCGCCTCCGAATCCGTCAAATGGCGCGACATTATAGTCAAGGCCAGCATCCCTCCGATTCAGTAGCCGTGTTGCCTTGGGGTAGTCATTCCGGGGCGCCGCGAAGCGGCGAGCCCGGAATCCACCAGCGGGCCGTGATCCTGCGCTCCGGGCTCTCTCGCTGAGCTCGAGACTCGGAAGGACGGCTGAGCTTAGGAACGAAGTCACTCACCCATGCGGCGGCCAGCCGATTGGATGCGCCGCCTGGGCCAGTTTGGCGATCGAGAGAATGCGCGGCTCCGAGAACCGCGGCGCAACGATCTGCAGCCCGACCGGTAGCCCGTCGCCGCTCTTGCCGGCGGGCACGCTCCCGGCGGGCAGACTGACGAGCGTGACCAGGAAGGCCGGCGCGATCCAGTCGATGTAGTTGCCGAGTTTTCGTCCGTTGATCTTGTTGGGAAAGTTCATTTCGACCGGACGCTCCCGCCGCGAATTCCGGCGTGTTGGTCTTGCCCAGGACGATGCTACCCGCCGCTTTCATCCGTCATTGACCGTCACTTTCCCGACCAATGGACGAATTGGCGCTCGACGAGCAGGAACATGAGATTGAGCCCGTAACCCAGCCCGCCCGCCGCGAAGATCGCTGCGTACATGTCCGGCATGGCGAATAGTTGCTGCGCCTCGAATACGCGCTGGCCGAGCCCGTCAGTCGAGCCGATGAACATCTCCGCCACCACGACGATCACCAGCGCGAGCGAGACGCCGTTGCGCAATCCGACGAAAGTCTGCGGCAATGACTCGAGCAGCATCACGTCGGTAAGGACGCGTATCCGTGACGCGCCCATCACTTTGGCGGCGAGGAGCCGCGTCTTGCGGGCATTCATGACGCCATAAGCGACGTTGAACAGGATGACCAGCGCCGCGCCGAACGCGGCGACCGAAATCTTGGTCTTGTCGCCGACACCGAACAGCACCAGGAATAAAGGGAACATGGCCGAAGCCGGGGTGGAGCGGAAGAAGTCGACGACGAACTCGACGGAGCGATAAACCCTTTCGGAGGAACCGAGAGCAATGCCGAGGGGAATGGCGATCGCGGCCGCGATCAGAATGGCCAGGATGGTGCGCTCGAGCGTGCGCATGAAGTCGAAACCGAGCCGCCCTCCGGCCATGCCGTTCCACAGCGCGCGGAAGGTGTCGACCGGGGAAGGCAGAAGGACGGGATCGACGACCTGATACCACACGGCCAAGTACCAGATGACGATGAGGCCGACGACGCCAATGATGGGAAGGTAAGGATCGAAACGGATCGGCTTCATCCCTTGCGCACCTCCCGCTGGAAACCCTCGAGGCAGTGCGCCTTGACCCGGACGAAATCGTGCTGCGACAGCGTTGCGTCGCTGCGCGGCCGCGCGGCGTCATAACGTACGTAGTCGGAGATGGATGCCGGACAGCGCGAGAGCAGGAGAATGCGGTCGGCGAGGTAAACCGCCTCCTCGAGGTCGTGCGAGACGAGCACCGTGGTCGTGCCGGTCTCGACGAAGACGCGCTGGAGCTGGTCGCGCATGAACAGTGTCATCTCGTAATCGAGCGCCGAGAACGGCTCATCGAGAAACAGGATTTGCGGCTCGACGACGAGCGCTCGCATGATGGAGACGAGCTGCTGCTGGCCACCCGAGAGCTCATAAGGATAGCGGTTAAGGTCGATCTTGACGCCAAGTCCTGCCACCATCCGCTCGGTGCGTGTGAGCCGTTCGGCTTTCGGCAGCTTCATCAGCTTGAGCGGATATTGGATGTTGTCGATCGCGCGCAGCCATGGAAACAGCGCCTCGCGATAATTCTGAAAGACGTAACCGAACTTGATATCGCGCAGCGGCTTGCCGTCGAACAGGATTTCCCCCGCGTCGATCGGGATCAAGCCGGTGATCATGTTGATCAGCGTACTCTTGCCGCAGCCGTTCGGGCCGAATATCGACACGAGCTTCCCGCGCGGGATGTCGAGGTCGAAGCGCTCGTAAACGATGGCGTCGGGGAAGCGCTTGGTCAGGCCCCGGATGGTGACGTGGGCGGAATCCGCGGCAGCGTCACCGGCCTGACGCGTCGGCGCTCGACCCTCCTCCACGCGCGTGACCGGGCCTTGCCGCCCCACGGCGATCGATCCTCAGAACGTCTGCAGGTATTTGGTGACGTCCACCTTTTCGCTGAGCGTGCCGGTTTCAACGGAGAGGTGTAGCGCATACCTGTTCATCTGACTGTCTCTATATCTGGGCGCACCACAAACCAAGCAAGCCTCGTGCCGCCGGCCCTACTCTCCGGCATCGATGATGGCAATGACCGGCCCGCCGCCCTGCGGGCCCTGATGCATGGCATCGACCGACACGAACACCGCCGGATCGCCGATTGCTGCCGCCGCTACGCCGCCCACCGCCGCCTTGGCATGGCGGTGGTGGTGCACATCGGAGTCGTCGAGCATGATCTGGCGGCGCCCGCGCAGCGTGCCCCGACGGTCGGCCTCGCACTTTATGAAGCAATTCACCAGCCGGTCCTTGAGATCTTCGGCGCGCGGGCGCGCAGGCAGATCGAGTCCTGCGTTGCGGATCGCCTCGTAGATGCCGTCGGTGTCGAGCGCGTCTCGCATCAGCGCGTGCCCAATGCGATAGCGGCCGCCTGCGCCCGCCTTGTTGCCGATGAGCACGACCTGCGCCTGTGTGAGCTCGACGCCGGAAGAGCACGAGGCGACGGAAGAGTAAAGATCGAGATCCTTGCAGATCTGGTCGGCGCGCGGGGGATTGATCTCGCCGAGCGCAACCGCAATCCCCAGCGCGGCCGTGCCGTTCGAGACGCCCATCGAGTCGTGCACCTCGCAGGCGGCGTCGTGCCCGCGCGATTGCGCGTCGCGGACGGACTCGATGGTGAGCAGCTGCGTCTTGGTCTGGACGTAATGCACGTCGCGGGCGTCATCTATACCGGCATCCCGCATCGCCTCTTTGACCGCTTGCGCGACCTTCTCGACCATCGCCGGCTGGCCGATATCCTCGGGCAAGAGTTCGGCACTCATTGCGGTTCCGATCGCCAGCCGAGATTTCGATGGGGCTCCGGCCCTGCCGTTCCTGGCGAACACGGTCGCGTGCGGCGCGATGACCCCGTCGCAGCCGCCTGACCAAACCATCGGGATCGCGGCGATCTCGGCTTCGCTGCGCTTGCCGTGCTTTTGCAGCGCCCGGCGAAAGGCTTGGTCGGCCAGGATTCGCGTGAAGTCGTTCACACCGCCATTGCCTTCGGTCTTGCCGATGACAGCGATCACCTCGTCGGCTGCGAACTGCCCGCGCGCGAAGCAGGCCTCGAGCCCGGAGGCGTCCTGAACGGTCTTGAGCTCAAATTTTGCGACTTCGATCGCCATGGGTCCGTGACGCTATATCGCCTTCTTCCGCGCCGCGCACTCACCCAGCCCGCGTGCCTCACCCCTCCGTTCGCCCCGGAGGACCACGCACCCGGCCGGGCCTGCGCGGGACGCGGCGGCGTTTTGCTGCCGGACCTTGTCCTAGGATCAGGCGTTACTACCCGGGATGAGCCCTTTCGGCAGCGAGAAGCAGTACTTGGCGATGTCTCCTGCGCGCGTGTACCAGACGCGATCCTTGTGCTTGTGCTCGACGCAGTGCTTGATCGCCTGGCGCAGCGGCCGCAGTCGGAACGGCTGCCCGACGATGAAGCCGTGCAAGGCGAGGGCAAACACGAGCGGCTGTCGCTGTGACTGCTCCAGCATTTCCTCAAACTGATCAACGATCATTTCGCCGAACTCCCGGCCGGTGTGATCGCGATGCGCCTGTGAGCCGGCGTCGTTCAATTCCATGGGATAGGGCACCGAGAGCAGCGGCCCTGCGCGCGTTTGCATCCAGATCGGCTGGTCGTCGACCGGCCAATCGAGCAAATGCGTATAGCCAGCCTCTTTGAGCAGATCGGGCGTGACGTTGGATTCGAGTGCGCCGGGTCCCATCCACCCCGTCGGCCGCACGCCGACGTGTTTCTCGAGCACGGCGGTGCACTCCTCAATCGCGCGCGCCTCGTCGTGCTCCCACATGCCCCGCAGCAGCTCGGCATTCGTGCGCCCGTGGCCGAGCACGTCGTCACCGCGCGCTCTGATCTTTTCCACGATCTGCGGGTAGTGATAGCACACGCTGCTGTTCAACAGGATCGAGGCGGGTAGTTTTAACTCCTCGAGGATTTCGAAGAGGCGCCAATTGCCGATGCGGTTGCCATAGTCGCGCCAGGCGAAGTTGCGCGTCGTCTGCTGACCGCTGCGAACCGGATCCATGCCGATCCCCGCGCCGAACGCGAAGTGCTCGATATTGAGCGCGATATAGAAGGCAAGCCGCTTGCCGCCCGGCCAACTGTAGTCTTTCCGCTCAACAATCGGCGAATAGGCGTATCGGTTGTGGGCGGGGAGTTTCAGCATGGGGTGCTCCTCAAGGTTTTGTTGTGATCTAACGCGTCGCCCACCATCTCACGGCAGGTTAGGTATAGTCTTGAGCCAGGGCACGCGGATAGCCGCGGGCAGACAATCTACAAATTTTAAAATTGCAGCGTAACATCGCGAGAGAGGGGGAGCGCTTGTCGAAGATTACCAACCCACTCCAAGAGAGACCGGCAGGCAAGGCCGCCACGCAATTCGCGATCGATCGGCAGCTCCCGCGCGCCGACGAGATTTTTCTCGATCACCTCGCCCATTTTGTGCCGGATGCCGAGGCTGCGAGCCGCGCGCTGGCGCGGGCCGGCTTTGCCCCCACGCCGATTTCCATTCAGGTCAATCCAGATCCCGATGGAGCGCCGCGGCCCACTGGCACCGGCAACGTCACAGCGATGTTTGCGCGCGGCTATATCGAAGTCCTATTCAAAACCTCCGACACTCCGCTCGCCCGCGAATTCGAGGCCGGTCTCGCCCGGCATCCTGGCGTCCATCTTGTGGCCTTTGCGGTGGCCGATGCCGCCGCAGCCCGACGCCGGCTCGCGGAGAGCGGGTTTCGCGTGCGGCCTCTGGTCGAGATGCAGCGACCGGTCGATGCCGAGGGGCAGCCCGCGACGGCGGCCTTTACCATTGCGCGTTTGGAAACGGGCGAGATGCCGGAGGGGCGCATTCAGATCCTCACCCATCGCACCGAGGCCGTAGTCTGGCAGCCACGCTGGCTCACGCATCCCAACGGAGCGCTGGCGCTGACGCGCATCCTCATTGCCGTGGCCGACGTGGCCGAGGCGGGGCAGCGCTTTGGCCGTTTCACCGGCCGTGCACCGGCGGCGACGCCATTTGGTCAGACAATCAAGCTCGATCGTGGCCGCGTCGATCTCCTTCCTGCCGATGTGTTCGCCCACCTGCTCCCGGAGGTCCCAATCCCGTCGCTCCCTTTCGTGGGTGCCTATGAAATCAGGGTGAAATCGCTGAGGCTGGCCGCCGACTTGCTGATGCGGGTCGGCCTGACCGTGCGAAAGCGCAATCGCGAGCTGATCGCGGTATTCCCCCCCGAGCTCGGCCATGGCGCTTGGCTATTTGCGGAATGAAACACGATGGGTTGGGTCGAGCACGGCTTCGCCCAATCGACTCCATGGGCCTTCTCTAATATTAATTCTCGTATCGGCGCGTCGGGGTGTCATAAAGCGCACCTCGACGTACGCGCCGTTTGTGCCGCACCGGTCGTGGGACGTGCAACCTAGGAGGAGGATTCAAATGGCGAGGCAGAAGCAGGCAAAAAAGGGAATTCAAAAGGCCCGCGCGAAGAAGAGGGTGGGATTCCTCAACAGTGCCTCGTTGAACGAGCTGGATAGGCCAGTTGCTGCGTTTCACCGCGGGATGAGGCAGCTGGGCTTTGTCGAAGGCAAGAACGTCGAGATCACCTATCAATGGGCAAAGCACGATTTGGCTCGACTGCCGGACATGGCTCGCAAGCTGGTGGATGCGGGAGTGGACGTGATCGCTGCGACCGGCGGCATCGCCTGCGCGCAGGCGGCCGTAGACGCCGCGGGGAATGGATCCGCCACAAAGCCGGCACGAGTCGTCTTCGTGGGCGCCTTCAACCCACATAAACTCGCACGATCAAGCGGCAATGCGACGGGCGTGACCACGTCTACGGCCGAGTCTCTTCCGGAGCGCCGGCAGCTACTGGAAAAGCTGGTGAACCGCGAAAGAGCCGTCGCCCTGCTCATCAGGCCGAACACTGCCTTCGCTCAACACGAAGCGCAACAAGGCGGCAGCGCGGCCCAATTCGAGGCCGGATCGGAGGCCGAGCTGAAGCAGAGTTTCGCCGAAGCCAAACGGCAAGGCCATGCACTGATCGTCGGCGCCGATGCCTTCTTCACGTGCAAGCGCAATCGAATCGTGGCGCTGGCCGAACAGTTCGAGGTGCCTACAGCCTATGCATTCCGCGAGTTCGTCGATGCCGGTGGGCTGATGAGCTATGGCCCCAGTCTTGCAAATTGTTACCGGCAGGCCGGCCTCTACGTCGGCGCGATCCTCGGCAACGACAAACGCGGCGACCTGCCAATCCTGCAGTCGAAGCGCTTCGAGCTCGTCATCAACCTCAAAACGGCAAGGGCGCTTCACATCGACGTCCCGCTCGAGCTGCTGGCACGCGCCGACCACGTCATTGGATGAAGCCATCTTTGCTCACCGATCGCGCATTTCATGAGAAAGGGACAGCGACGCGACATTGGAACGCAACCGGCCGACTTCTAAATGGCAGCACCTTCATGATAGCATTTGCTGCCATGTAATATGTTTCAATGCCATACGGTCACCGTGTGCGCGGTCAGCAACTCGGTGCGCGGATAACTTGATTCTATGCAGCGGCGAGTATTCCTAGCTGGTCTGGCTAGCGGGATGGCATGGCCGCTGCGTGCCGCCGCGCAAACCCAAGCAGTGCCGGTAATTGGGTTTCTCAACACAGCATCGCCTGGGCCGTTCGCGCCGCTCGTAGCTGCGTTCCGCGAGGGTCTGAAAGACGGCGGCTATATCGAAGGCCAGAATGTGGCGATCGAATACCGTTGGGCTGAGGGTCAATACGATCGGCTTCCCGCATTGGCGGCGGATCTTGTTCGCCGTCAAGTCGCGGTGATTGCTGCGACCGGGGGGACAGTGTCGGCGCGAGCGGCCAAGGCTGCCACATCGACCATTCCCGTTCTTTTTATTGGCGGCGCCAATCCGGTCAGCGAAGGACTCGTGAGCAGCTTTAACCGCCCGGGCGGCAATGTCACCGGGGTGAGCACATATATGTCGGAGCTGGCGCCGAAGCGCCTTGAACTGCTGCGCGAGCTGGTGCCCAAAGCCACAAAAATAGCTTCGCTGATTAATCCCGAAAACGCTGCCGACTGGCGGGCCATGGAAGATATGGAACCGGCCGCACGCATCGCCAAAGTATCGCTGCTGACTGTCGAAGCTAAAGTTGAGAATGAGTTCGAGCCGGCATTCAATGCCCTGGTTCGGCAGGGGGCTGAGGCGTTGCTCGTCAGCGCTGATCCAATCTTCAATAGCCGACGCGCTCAACTCATTGCACTCGCAGCACGCTATGCTATTCCCGCCGCCTATCCCTGGCGCGAATATGCGCTCGCCGGTGGTCTGATGAGTTACGGACCCAGCATTTCCGGTTTGTACCGCCAGATCGGCCAATACGTCACTCGCATCCTCAAGGGCGACAAGCCCGGCGACCTGCCTGTGCAGAACCCCACCAAGTTCGAGCTGCTTATCAATCTCAAGACGGCCCGGGCCCTTGGCCTCACCGTGCCGACGACGCTGCTCGTGGCCGCCGATGAGGTGATCGAGTAACGCTCGCTCCAGGTCGGCCTTTGGCCTTGAACCATGTGGTTGGTCGCGCGAGGGCATTTATTCTGGGTGGAAATCGATCCATGGCATCGATCGTCATCACGGCCTTGACGAATCACACCGGGGCCGAAGTCGTCGGGCTCGACTTCACGAAGCCAGTCGATACGGAAACCCGCGCCACTCTCCGGCTTGCTTTTGCAAAGCATCATGTGCTGGTGATGCGTGACCAGCACTTCACGCCGGACCAGTTCAAGGCCGCTGCACAGCTATTCGGTGAGCTTCATCCGTCCGAGCGGAGGGAGCGCCACGTCCCCGGTCACCCCGACGTGTTCTACATCTCAAATGATGAGATCGTGAACGGCAAGCGCATTATCCCGGGTGAGACGTTTCATACCGACAACTCCAATCACCCGCGCCCACCGAAGGCCACCATGCTGTTCGCAGTTAAGTTGCCCTCGAGCGGTGGCGACACCCAATACGTGAATATGCACCATGCCTATGACGACCTGCCTGAGGAAACCAAGCGGAGAATCGACGGGCTCAAGGCGGTGCACGTGTATCTCAGCAGGCATAGCCCGCGCGCCCTCGGTCCCATGGCGGAAGAAAGCCGCCGCAGCCTGCACCCGCCTAGCATCCACCCGCTGGTGCGCACGCATCCTGAGAATGGCCGCAGAGCGTTGTTCCTCAATCCGGTGCGTATGGAATCTATTGTCGGAATGGAGGATAAGGATGCGCTGGCGCTAATCGATGGCCTCATTCGGCACGCCACGCAGAAAAAGTACGAATATCGCCACAGGTGGCGGCAAGGGGACTGGGTGTTGTGGGACAACCGCAGCGTCATGCACCAAGCGAATGCCGACTACGACATGAGCCAACGTCGCTATCTCTACCGGCTCATGCTCAAGGGCGAAACGCCGGTCTGATCGGCGTCGTAGAGTAGTTGGCGAGCGTGCTGGCCGACAGCAGATCAGCGGGCGAAAGAAACGCGTCATGCGAGTTTTCCGTGCGGAGGCTGGCGTTGTGATGCTGGTAATGCTCGCCAGCCTCGGGCAGCCGGCCTGGGCGGAGAAAAACTATCCGACCCAGAAAATAACCTTCCAGGTCGCTTTCGCCGCCGGCGGCATCGCCGATGTCGTCGCCCGCCTCATCGCGCAAAAGCTCAGCCAGCGTGTCGGGCAACAGGTGGTGGTCGAGAATCGCGGGGGCGCGAGCGGAAACCTCGCGGCGAAGGCGGTGAGCACCGCAGCACCCGACGGCTACACGATACTGGCGGCCACCGCTAGCCTTGCCGTCAACGAGACCGTAACCCGCAACAAGGGATTCTCGGTCGACGATCTGCGTACCGTCGCGATCGTCGCGGTCACCCCGGTCGTGCTCGCTGTCCATCCGAGCAACCCTGCGCACAGCTTGCAAGAGTTCATCATCAACGCGAGGACGAAGAGCTTCACCTACGGCAGCGCTGGCATTGGAACCGGTCCGCATTTCGGGGCGGAATATTTTTTCCGCGAAGTCGCCAAGGTGCAAGCCGTGCATGTGCCGTTCACCGGCGGTGCGGCGGCGGTCGGCGCTGCCGTAGGGAACCATGTTGATGCGGTCGTGCTGACATTGCCGACGCTCGTGCCGCCCATCACACAAGGACTCCTGTGCGGGCTCGGGATTGCGAGTGCCACCCGCAATCCGGCCGTGCCAAACGTGCCGACCTATGGCGAGATGGGATTTCCCAATGTCTATTCCGACTCCTGGGTCGGCTTTTTCGCCCCGGCGAAGACGCCCCAAGCGGTTGTTGCGAAACTCAACGCGGAAATCAATGTGATCATGAAGGAGCCGCAGACGCAGCAGAAGCTCAAGGCCATCGGTTTCGACGCGCTGATCAAAACCCGGCTCGAGGCAGAGGATTATTTCCGCAGCCAAGTGGCGGCTTGGGGCAAGATGATACGCGCAATCGGCTATGCGAGCGATTGACCGGAGTGGGCCTTAATCATGAGGATGGCGCACGTACCCTGCTTCAGACCCACCGGCTGCCGTTCCCACGAGGTTGCTGGAGGGCGGTTATGCCAAGCGCCGCCGCAGCGGGATTATGAACAAGCGCCGTGACTTAGTCTGCTGAATGTGAGCTACATCACATAATCTCGGATGCGGTATAATTATGTTGTTCGAACGGAGGGGAGTCTGCGATCGGTAGAACATGGTGACATTGCACGAGACGGCACGAGTTCCTTACCGACCTGCCGGTCACCGCGTCGACCAGATTCGAGCTTATGGCGAGGCTCACGACCACAAAGCCGCTCGGCTTCTGCGTGCGGGGCCCAGTGCCGCTCTTGGCCGAGACGGGAATCGAATGAGCCGGCGAGACATGTCATGGCTATTCGGGACTGCTGCGTCGCGCTCCCAGTGGGCGCCACGGCTCTTCGCAACGGCGACCTTCCCCTCACTTAAGATGCGCGGCCGTTTATTCACGAAATACGTCGCGCTGTTCGTTGCGGTTGTTTGCGTCGCCTTGCTGACCAATGCGTTGTTCGAAATCTGGTTTTTTTATCAGGAGCACAAGACATCGCTGATCCGCATCCAGCACGAGCAGGCAGAAGCGGCCTCGGGCAAGATCGGCCAGTTCGTACGCGAGATCGAGGCTCAGCTCGGCTGGACGACGCAATTGCCCTGGATCGAGGGCACGCTGGAGCAACGGCGGGTCGATGCCGTGCGGCTGCTGCGTCAGGTGCCCGCGATTACGGAGCTTGCGCAGATCGACCCCTCGGGCACGGAGCGGCTGCGGGTCTCGCGATTAGCGACCAATGTAATCGACACTCACATCGACGCCTCAAAGGATCCGAAATTCCTCGAGGCCATCGCCCGAAGGACCTATTACGGCCCGGTCTACCTTCGCTCCGAATCTGAACCCTACATGACCCTCGCATTGGCCGGCGACCGTCGCGACACCGGCGTCACGGTTGCAGAGGTCAATCTCAAATTCATCTGGGACGTCGTATCGCAAATCAAAGTGGGCGAACAGGGACAAGCCTACGTCGTGGACGGTACGGGCCGGCTCATCGCGCATCCCGACCTCAACCTGGTACTGCGCGGTACCAATGTGTCGGGCTTGGCTCAAGTGCGGGCAGCGCGCTCGGCAAGCGCGGGAATTTCAGAAGAGCCGCTTCAGGTGGCACAGAATCTGGAAGGTCATCGGGTGCTGACCGCCCATGCGGAGATCGCTCCGCTCGGCTGGTTGGTCTTCGTCGAGCTACCGCGTGCGGAGGCCTATACGCAGCTCTACGCGACGATCGAGCGCACCGGCCTGGTCCTCCTTGCTGCCCTTGGGCTCGCGGTAATTGCCGGGATGGTCCTGGCTCGGCAAATGGTGGTGCCGATCAAGGCATTGCAGACCGGCGCCGCGCGGATCGGCCACGGTGACCTGACCCAGCGCATTTCCATCAAAACCGGCGACGAGCTCGAGACCCTGGCCGATGAGTTCAACGAGATGGCTGGAAGGCTCCAGGATTCCTACACCAATCTGGAGAGAAAGGTCCAAGCGCGGACAGCCGAGCTTGCGCAGTCCGTGAGCGAGCTTCGCGCGCTGGGCGATGTGAGTCAGGCGGTCAACTCGACGCTCGATCTCGAAAACGTGCTGACGACAATTGCGGCGAAGGCGGTACAGCTTTCCAACACGGAGGCTGGCGCGATCTATGTCTTCGACGAGCAGCAACAAGAATTCCAACTGCGCGCAACCCACGGGATGGATCAGGTATTGATCGAGGAGCTGCGCGAGCAAAAAATCGGTCCCGCCAATCCGCCCATCGCGTCCGGGATCAGGCGCAACACACCGATTGAGATCGCGGATATCCGCCAGGAACCGTCAACGCCGGTCAACGATATCATCCTGCGCGCCGGATACCGGGCCCTTCTCGCCCTCCCCTTGTCGCGGCCCGGTCAGATCGTGGGCCTATTGGTGGTCCGCCGCAGGGAGCCCGGATCGTTTCCAAAAGAAACGGTCGATCTTCTCAAAACCTTTGCCGCCCAATCGGTGCTGGCCATACAGAACGCGCGTCTGTTCAGTGAAATCGACGAGAAAAGCCGTCAGCTCGAGATCGAAAGCCGGCACAAGTCCCAGTTTCTCGCCAATATGAGCCATGAATTGCGCACCCCGCTGAACGCCATCCTCGGTTATACCGAGCTCATTTTGGACAACATCTATGGCGAAGCCCCGGAAAGAATGCGCCAAGTAATCGAGCGCGTTCAAACCAACGGCCGCCACCTTCTCGGGCTTATCAATGACGTGCTGGACCTGACAAAGATCGAGGCCGGACAACTCACCTTGTCGCTGGCGGACTATTCGTTGAAGGAACTCGTAGACGGCGTGATCATCGCTTTGGAGCCATTGGCGGTAGAAAAGCGTCTCGCATTTAAGGCCGAGGTCCCGGCGGACCTTCCCACTGGACACGGTGATGAGCGTCGCATCTCCCAGGTGCTACTGAACCTTGTTGGCAACGCCATCAAATTCACCGATGAAGGAGAGGTCGCCATTACGGCTTCCGCGGCGAATGGATCGTTCACGATAGCTGTTTGCGATTCCGGGCCGGGCATCAGTCCATCCGACCAGGCCCGGATATTCGAGGAATTTCAGCAGGCCGATAGCTCATCTACGCGCAGGAAGGGCGGAACCGGGCTGGGACTCTCAATCGCGAAACGAATCGTGGAAATGCATAAAGGGCAGATCTGGGTGAAATCCGCTTTGGGCAAGGGATCAACGTTTTTCTTTAGCCTTCCCGTCCGGGTCGACGCGGAGCAAGCCTCGTCATGAGCAGGCGAATCCTGGTGGTTGAGGACCAGGAAGACAATCGGCGGATCCTTCGCGATCTATTGACGAGCGCTGGCTACGAGATCATCCAGGCCGAAAATGGTGAAGAGGCGCTAGCTGCTGCGGCGAGAGAGCGGCCCGACCTGATCCTGATGGACATCCAGCTGCCTGTGCTTGACGGCTATGAGGCAACGCGCCGCATCAAGGCCGATCCGGCATTGCGCGCGATTCCGGTCATAGTTGTGACGTCCTATGCCTTGAGCGGCGATGAGAACAAGGCTCGCGCAGCCGGGTGTGATGCGTATGTGACTAAACCCTTTAGCCCGCGGGCTTTGCTGGCCAAAATCCGGGAGTATGTGCCATAGTGCCTTCCGGGGCGCCGCTATGAACAATCCCCCGCGCATTCTGGTCGTTGATGATAACGCGACCAACCGCGACATCCTCACGACGCGGTTGAAGGCGCATGGTTATGAGACCTTGCAGGCGGCTGATGGTGAAGAGGCATTAGCCGCGGTCAAGCAACATCGCCCCGACCTCATCCTCCTCGACGTGATGATGCCGAATCTCGACGGTATCGAGACCTGTCGTCGACTTAAGGGGGATGATACCTTTCCGTTCCTGCCCATCATCTTGGTGACGGCAAGGGCGGACAGCAAGGACATCGTCGCCGGGCTGGAAGCCGGTGCCGACGAGTACCTCACCAAGCCGGTGGATCAAGCAGCTCTCGTCGCGCGCGTGAGATCGGTCCTGCGTATCAAGGCGCTGCACGATCAGGTGCAGGCGCAGGCAGCCGATCTCGCCAAGTGGAACCGGACGCTCGAGCAGCGCGTGGCAGAGCAGGTCGCCGAAATCGAGCGTATCGGGCGCTTGAAGCGGTTTCTGCCGCCGCAAGTCGCGCAACTCGTCTCTTCCGGCGATGAACGCGTGCTGGAGAGCCATCGCCGCGAGGTGACCGTCGTGTTCTGCGACTTGCGCGGCTTCACCGCGTTTGCAGAAACCGCCGAGCCTGAGGAGGTAATCGCGATATTGCGCGACTATTACGGCGCGCTCGGCGCTTTGATCGACAAGTTCGAGGGCACTGTCGAGCGCTTTGCCGGCGACGGGATCTTGGTTCTGTTCAATGATCCGTTGCCGTGCGAAGCTCCATGGGCAAACGCCGTGCAGATGGCTGTCGCGATGCGCGACGGCGTTGCAAAACTCGCCGCAAGCTGGCGCACGCGTGGTCACGATCTTGGCTTCGGGATCGGGATCGCCCATGGCTTTGCCACGCTCGGCTGCATCGGATTCGAGGGCCGTTTGCAGTATTCCGCGACGGGAACGGTCGCCAATCTCGCCTCCCGCCTCTGTGATCATGCGCACAACGGCCAGATCTTGGTCGACGCCAAAGTGCGCGCGGAGGTCGAAGCGCTGGCGGAGCTGGAATCGATCGGCGAGCTCGATCTGAAAGGGTTCCACCGACCCGTCAAAGCGTTCAACGTGCGCGGGCTGCGCAAGTCCTCAGATGAGGCAGCCTAGGATCGGAAGCTCGCCTGGCTCATTCACCCCGGCGATCTGCATATCGCCCGCCGTCCGCCCTCCCTCGCCCGTCGCCACTCACCGGAAGCCGCCCGAAGCGAATCAGCGAAAAATGCCCGAGCGGCGGCATCGGACGGCGTTCGAGCAGGCGCACGCCGCCGTGGCGCTCGGCCCATTGCGCCAGTCGCTGCCAGCGGAATTCCGGCCGCCAGCCGAGCCGCCGTGCCACCGGGGCAAAGCTCTGCTCGAAGACGCGACGCGGCCCCGCCTCGGCGCCGAGATGGTTGACCAGGATGATTTCGCCGCCCGGTTTGGTGACGCGGGCAAACTCCCCCAGCGCGGCCTCCGGGTCGGGCACGGTGGTGATGACGTATTGCGCGACCACCGCGTCGAAGAAGGCGTCGGGGAAGCCCAAATGCTGTGCGTCCATCACCGCCAGCGCCTGGACATGCGCGAGCCCGTGCGCGAGCGCGCGCTCGTGCGCCTTGCGCAGCATCGGCTCGCAGTAATCGACGCCGACGATCCGCAGTGTCGGCGCGTAGTCGGTGAGCGATATGCCGGTGCCGATGCCGACGTCGAGGATGCGCCCGCCGATACGCTCGGCCGCCGCGATCGTGGCCTTGCGGCCGGCATCAAAGACCGCGCCGAACACGAGATCGTAGACCGGCGCCCAACGCGCATAAGCCTTTGCAACCGTGTTGATGTCGATTTCGCCCGCCATCGCCCCCGCGCCAACTCACGCTGCGCCGGCTGTCTCGGCCATCCACGCCTTCGCTGTCAAGCAAACAAGAGGTGGATGCCCGGCACAAGGCCGGACATGACGGGGTCGCCAGGTATCATGCACCCGAGGCCACGCGCGCCTCCCGCATGGCTGGAAGGCGCGTTGCCGCGACCGCGCTTTGGATGAAGCCGCCGCCGAGCACCCGCGCCTGTCCCTCGGCTGCGTCGTAGAACACGCAGGCCTGGCCCGGCGACACGCCGTCCTCGCCGTCGAGAAGATCTACCTCCACGCCATGCGCTCCCCGGCTGAGCCAAGCCGGCTGCGGCGGCCGCGTGGAGCGCACCTTGACGAATACCTCATGCCAGCCGACGCACAGCGCATGCTCGATGCTGTCCTCGCCCAACCAGTTGACCTCGCGCAGCCGCATCCGGCTGGTGCGCAACGCCTCGCGCGGTCCCACGACCACGCGGCGCAATGATGCATCGAGGCGAACGACGTAAAGCGGGTGGCCGGCGGGGATGCCAAGCCCCCGGCGTTGGCCCACGGTGAAATGGATGATGCCGGAATGCCGGCCAAGGACGCGGCCATCCAGATCGACGATGTCGCCCGGTTCGGCCGCGCCGGGCTTGAGCCGCTCGATCACATCGGTGTAGCGGCCGGACGGCACGAAGCAGATGTCCTGGCTGTCGTGCTTGTCGGCGACAGAGAGGCCGAAGCGGCGCGCCAGCTCCCGAGTCTGCGCCTTCGTCCTGTCGCCAAGCGGAAAGCGCAACACCTCGAGCTGCTCGCGCGTGGTGGCAAACAGGAAATAGCTCTGGTCGCGCTCTTCCTCGCGGGCGCGATAAAGCGCGCGGCCGCCCCCCGGCCGCGGCCGGGAGGCGACGTAATGGCCGGTCGCCAGCACCTTCGCGCCGAGCTCGCGCGCCGTCGTCAAGAGATCGCGAAACTTGATCGACTGGTTGCACTCGATGCAGGGCACGGGCGTCTCGCCTGCCACATAGCTTTCGGCGAAACGGTGGATGACTGTTTCCCTGAAGCGGCTCTCGTAATCGAGCACGTAATGGGGAATGCCGATCCGCTCCGCGACCGCGCGCGCGTCATAGACGTCCTGCCCGGCGCAGCAGGCGCCTTTGCGGTGGGTCGCGGCACCGTGGTCGTAGAGTTGCAGCGTCACGCCGGCGACATCGTAGCCCTCGGCCTTGAGCAAGGCCGCCGTGACCGAGGAATCGACGCCGCCCGACATGGCGACGACGACGCGGACGTCCCGCGGGGAGCCTTCGAGATCCAGGCTGTTGAGCATTACGGTCTTCCGGCGCGCACTTTTCCCGAACCGTATTATAGGCATTGGATCGGGCCGCCGCACGCATACGAGCCGCGGGATCACGCACCCAACGTCGTGCGCGAAAAAGCCAGCTGCCTGGACGCCGTGGCTAAGTCATTGCCGCGCCCTTAAGATATTGGACAAACAGGTGTTTTGGCGGCAAATCCTTGCGGCCACAGACGCCGGCGCATTGCGTGGCGGCACGGCTGATGTCCGCAGCGTGCTGCCCTGCCCGTATCGCTAGGAGCGCAAAACGGGTGTCGGCGCGAGCCTGCGCCCGTTCGATCCGCGGCCCAGCGTGCTTCTCGGCAGCAATGCGGCCTGTCTCGACCGGAACTTAGGCAAATCTTAAGTGGCCGCCGCTAGATTCCGCGTAATTTGGCAGTCGAGTGCGTGAAACATTGATGAGCGAACCCCTTCGACCGCGGGCCAAATACGTCATCGGGCCTGACGGCAGCCCGCTGACCATCGCCGACTTGCCGGCGCCAGGCACCAAGCGCTGGGTCATCCGGCGCAAGGCCGAGGTCGTGGCTGCCGTCCGCGGTGGCCTGCTTTCGCTCGAGGAGGCCTGCAGCCGCTACACGCTGACGGTCGAGGAATTCCTGTCCTGGCAATATTCGATCGACCAGCACGGGCTCGCCGGCCTGCGGACCACGCGCATCCAGCAGTACCGCCAGTAAGACGACAATCCTCAATCATCGATGCGCCATGCCCGGCCTTGTGCCGGGCATCCAGGTCTTGCTTTCCTCAATGCGCGAAATGCTCAGTCCGGGGACATAACCGACACCGGTTCGGGGGCATCGCCGACACATTCTTTGCTGGTCAAATCGGCGGCCTCCCGCAGCAACCCGGTCGGTGGTCGCGGCTGCGCGGGCGCTCCCATTTCTGCTTCGCGCTGCGCCGCGAGATGATCGAGTTGGACCGCGTGTGGGACCGCTATTTATCGGTTCCCGCCACGGGCGCGGCTCATCGGCTAGCGACCCAGAACAGCAGGCTCAGCACCAGGCTCAGCAGCAAGCACGTCACCAGCGGCACATAGAACGTAAAATTTCCTCGCTCGATGACGATATCGCCGGGCGGACGGCCGAGTCCGAGCTTGCTCAGATACGTCCACAGCAGGCCCAGCACCAGAATTGCACTTCCGAGCACGATCAGAAAGCGCGCCATCGCTCCACCTGCCGTGCTAGTTTCGTCGTCTCGCATCTAAGGGCAATAACCGGATCTCGCCATGACGGATGTCAGATTCAATACCGCGCTGATCGTCGGCGCGGGCGCGGGACTTTCTGCCTCGCTCGCACGGGCGCTTGCCAAGGACCGGATCAAGGTGGCGCTGGCCGCGCGCACGACCGGCGACCTCGATGCGCTGGTCAAGGAAACCGGGGCGCGGGCATTCGGCTGCGACGCGACGGAGCGCACCCAGGTCGAGAAGCTGTTCGCGGACGTCGACGCTACCCTCGGCGCTCCCGACATCGTGATCTACAATGCGAGCTTCCGCACGCGCGGCCCGTTCGTCGAGCTCGATCCGCTCGACGTAGAGAAGGCGCTCGCGGTGACGGCCTACGGCGCCTTCCTGGTCGCCCAGCAGGCGGCGCGACGCATGCTGCCGAAGAAGCACGGCGCGATCTTGCTCACCGGCGCGTCCGCCGGGGTGAAGGGCTATCCGCAATCGGCGCCGTTCGCTATGGGGAAGTTCGCGCTACGCGGGCTTGCCCAAAGCATGGCACGCGAGCTTTCGCCCCAGGGCATTCATGTCGCGCACGTCGTCGTCGACGGCGGCATCAAAAGCGCGCGCCGGCCGGACTCGCCCGACAATCCGGACAGCCTGCTTGATCCCGATGCCATCGCCAGCACCTACATGCACCTCATCCATCAGCCCCGCAGCGCCTGGGCGTGGGAGGTCGAGCTGCGGCCGTGGGTGGAGAAATTCTGAGCGGCGAGAGCGGTGTGTGCAAACAGAGGGGACGATGGCGGCTAAAGTTACGATTCCCGCGCTTGTGCAGATGAAACGCGAGGGGCGAAAGAGCGTGGGCGTGGTCGCCTGGGATTATCAGATCGCACGAATCGCGGATCGCGCCGGAGTGGACATCGTCTCCGTCGGAGATTCGGTCGGCGTCAATTTGTGGGGCCATTCCAATCCGCTCGAAGTTACGCTCGACGAGATGCTCGTGGTCTGCAAAGCGGTGCGCCGTGGCGTCACCGACGCGCTGGTGAGTTGCGACTTTCCCTACGGTCCATTGCAGGAGGGAAGCGAGAGCGCGGTGCGCGCTGCCGTTCGCTTGGTCAAGGAGGGTGGCGCCGACATGGTCAAGCTCGACGGCGCCGCCGATTTTCCCGAGACCGTACGGGCTTTGGTGCGCGCCGGCATCCCGGTTTTCGCGCAGTTCGGCATCACGCCCCAGACTGCGCTGCGATACGGCATCCCTTACGGCGCGCAGTCCGCACCTGGCGCGCAGGCGCCGCCGGAACTGACGGCAAATCTCGTCGAGCAGGCGAAGCTTTTAGAGCACGCAGGCGCCTCGCTCATCGACTTCACCAATTCCGGGCCCGTCGCTGGGGCCGCGGTTGTGCGCGCGGTCAGCATCCCAGTCCTCGGCGGCTTCGGCGGCGGCCCGTGGCTCGACGGCCGCATGCGCATGGCCCACGCCGCGATTGGCTACGCCGAGACATGGATCGAGTCCAAGGCCCAGACCTACGCCAATGTCGCCAAGATCAGCCTCGAGGCGTTGACCGCGCTGATCGCGGACGTGCGCGGCGGCCGCCAGATCAAGGGATGATTGTTGACGAGCATCATCAGCCCACCAGCGCCCGCGTGGCGGGCGCGAACAGCTCCTCCGCCGTCACCGGCTTAGTGATAATACCCTGCGTGAGCGCATGGCGGATGAGTTCCTCGAGCACATTGCGATTGGGTGCAATGCCGTAGGGAAGCGGATCGCCGGTGATCTCCATGACTCGGCGATGCACCGCATCGGCCTCCGTCGGCTTCTCGATCCGTCCGGCTTTGAGGTCCTCGACATAGCGGCGCTTGGCGCGCGCGAAAGCATCGAAGACGTCGGCGACGAGATCGGGATGCGCTGCGATCAGCGCGTCCTTGATGACCACCGTGTGATTGATAGGGTAGTGGCCGCGCTGGCGCAGCGCCGCAAGGCCGGCTTCCAGTGCATTGGGGATGAGCGGCTTCACGTCGGGCGCATTCACCTCGACGCCGATCGCGGCGGCGAGCTCGCCGGATGACAGCCTGTCGCCGATGCTTTTGCTCTTCTCGATCGGCACCACATTGGCAGGGGCGAGGTACTCCGCCACGTGCTCGTCCCCGGAGAGCACCCAAGTAATCTTGCTCAAGTCCACGCCGTGCTCGTCCTGCAGAATGCTGCGCGCCCAAACACCGGTCGTCACCGTGTAACCGCGGTTGACGCCGACCTTTTTGCCTTCGAGATCGTTCGGGATGCGGATGCCAGCCCTGGTGTTCACCAGGATCGCGCCATGGTGGAACGCTCGCACCAGAAAAACCGGCACGGCAGTCATCGGCTTTCCGTGTTCCTTGGCGCAGATATAGGTGGTGATGGCCATCTCGCAGATGTCGAACTCGTTGCCTCGCACCATGCGGCGGAACGCGGCGATGAGCGGATCGACCTCCTCGAAATGGAACGCGAAGCTGCGCGGCTTTACGGTGCCGTCCTTGAGCGCCCGGTTGTTGCCCTGGGTGCGGGTGACGGTTCTGAGCTTCAGTTCGGGCATGGCGCGTCGTGCGGCGTTACTCTTCGTTGTCCCCGTGCACGCTGGATTTGGGCCCTTCTTTCACAGCGACGACAATCCCGGACCGTTATACGCTCGCGGGATCAAACCAGCCGCTTCACACCGTCGTCTGTGCCACGCCGGGACGCGTGGTGAGGGCCTCTTTGGCAGCATCTTTGAAGGCCAGATCGGGCGCCAAGACGACGGAGGCCGAGCGCACCCTGTGATGCGCAGGGTCGACGCCGGGCGGCGTGATGCCTTTCTCCACCAGCGCCCTGGCCGCACGCATCAGGCGGTGCCGCGCCATGATGATGCCGTTGTCGGTGGAGACGAGATTTTCCTTGGTACGGTCGCAGACCGGTCCCATGCTCTCCTGCAGCGAGGCATCTTGGATCGCAAAGCCGGCAACACCGCTGAATGTCTTGCCCGATTTCTGAGCCGCGCGATCAATCAGGTAGTCATTGTCCTCATTCGCGAGCGGTCGATAGGTGCCGGGGACATATTTGCAATGCACGCCTGCCCCCTCGCGCATGGCGTCGATTTCTCGGCGCGTGAGCGCGCGGACGGGGTGAAAGTCGTAGCTCCAGGCCCAGCAATTCTCGTCATCAATGGGAGCCCAGAAGTGGCCGTGGATCGGATGATCGCCGCGCGGGGGGATCATGGTGAAGCACGGCATCACCCAAGGCGTAATGCGCCAATAGTAATTGCCGTTCTCGGCGTTGCGCCGGGCGCCGATATAGAGTCCGCCTGGCTGCTCCACGACCTCAAAATAGGGCTGAACGTCGGAGAGGTTGTATTCATTGCCCTTGGCGCCCTTGAACAACGGATCGGACCCGAGGTCGCCGCGATGCAGGAAGGACACATGGCTCGAGTCGATGCCTCCCTCCATGGCTTGCAGCCAATTGCATTCCTGAAAGCGCTTGGAGATGAAGCTCTGCTCGGCGGGAACGGTGGCGAACTCCCATTCCGGCAGCGGCGGCTGCTTCTCGGGCGGCCCCATATAAGTCCACAGCACCGGCCCGCGCTTCACCAAGGGATAGGATTTGAGCTTGACCTTCTGGCAGAAGCCACTCTCGCGCGGCTCCGAGGGAACGTCGATACACTGGCCGGTCACGTCGTATTTCCAGCCATGATAGGCGCAGCGCAGGCCGGACTGTTCGTTACGCGCGAACCAGAGCGAAACCCCGCGGTGGGCGCAGAACTCGTCGATCAATCCATACCTGCCTTCGCTGTCGCGGAAGGCAA
>DATNNX010000010.1:0-22226 GCA_035601615.1 Xanthobacteraceae bacterium | reverse complement strand
GCACGCCGGTACTCGGCCAGGTCAGATTGTCCATCTCGAAGGCATGCGCGAGCGCGCCGTTGGCCAAGGCTGCCGCCGGCGCGTGCACGCGCGCACCACCTTGTCCGAGAATGCGGCTGTAACCGCCAGCGCCGTACTTTTGCGCAAAATCCACAACGATGCGGCTCCAGGGGAGGCGGACGCCGAAGATCACGGCAGCGATTGTGTCTGTGATGCATTGCTTGGCGCGCTCGACGACGTCCGGCGGGATATGCTCGTAGCGACAACTCGCCGCATAGTCGGCTAATTCCGCCGTCTCTTTCGCCATGGGACCCGTCGTGGTTTGCCCGCTCCTGTACAAGCTAAGGCGGAAGTCGCGCAGCCGGAGACCCAACCCCCTCCGGCTTCCTGACCTGCGGACCGCCTATTGCGCCGCTTTGAGCCCGAGAATTGCGCGCGCGTCTGCGGGAGTGGCGACGACATCGCCGAGGAGCTCAACGATTTTGGCCGCCTTCTCGACCAGCGCGGCGTTGCTCGGGGCGAGCTTGCCTTTCTCGAGATAAAGATTGTCTTCAAAGCCAACCCGTGGATGGCCGCCAAGCAGAACGGCCTGCGCCACCATCGGAAACTGATGCAGCGATATGCCAAACGCGAACCACGGTGAAGCCGCGGGCAAGAGGCTTCGCATATAGGTCATCGCCTCGGGGGTAGCAGGTTGCGCCCAGCTGATCCCTAGGCAGATCTGGAACATGCCAGGCGGCTTGATGTGGCCGTTCTCGATCATGCGCTTGGCCAGGAGGAGATGACCGGTTTCGAACACCTCCAGCTCCGGCAGCACGCCCGCATCGCGGATCGCGACTGCCATGGCTTCGAGGTAAGTGGGCGTATTGATGAAAACGTGCGGGCCCATATTCATGCTGCCCATATCGAGGCTGCAGATATCGGGTTTGAGGGCGACGACGTGCTTAACGCGCTCGGCCGGCGTCTTCATCGTGGTCCCGGGACCTGGTTTCAGTGGGTCATCAGCGCCCGGCACGAACCGCGCGCCCGGGCCGGTCGTCAGATTGATCAGAACGTCGCTGCCGCTTGCCCTGATTCGGTCGACAACCTCTTTGTAGAGGGAGGTCTCCATGCTCGGCCGGGTGGTCTTCGGGTCGCGCACGTGGATATGAACGATGGCCGCGCCCGCTTTTGCGGCATCAATCGCGGATTGTGCGATCTGCTCGGGTGTCACGGGCACCGCCGGGTTGCGGCCGGGCGTGTCCGCCGAGCCCGTGACAGCGCATGAGATCATGACCTTGCGTTGCATTCCGCCCTCCAGGGCACCAACCGTGCCTTGCAGCGAAGCCTAGCGCGGGGACGGGGCCGCGCCCAGAGCGTCGCATGGGCCGCAAGGCAGCAAGCCGGGGCTCAGGTGACGTCGTCATCCATACGTCATGCGCGCGCCAAACCAACCTGCGCGGACTATATTAGAAACTGGATAGGCGAACCCACCGCGCGCCGTGTGCACCACATGCGGGGCAAGACTCGCCGAACACGCTTTGGACGGCCAGCGGCTTGCCTCGCATTGTGCACTGCGCTAAGGCTCCTGCGCCCGTCCTTGGAACGGATCCGATCTGAAGGCGATTTCGCGAGCGCCTACGGCACCTTAGCTGCAGGACGGCATGGGGCATTCCGTACGGGGCCGCCGCATCGGAGGTGAGGTCGCCGATGAACCAACTACTACTGGATTACTTGCCCTTGGTGATCTTCATCGCGGTTGCACTCGCGATCGGTCTTGCCCTTCTGCTCGTGCCTTTCATGGTGGCTTATAAGGCTCCCGATCCGGAGAAGCTTTCCGCCTACGAGTGCGGGTTCAATGCCTTCGACGATGCCCGCATGAAGTTTGACGTGCGGTTCTATCTCGTCGCGATCCTTTTCATCATTTTCGACCTGGAAGTGAGCTTCCTTTTTCCCTGGGCTATCGCCTTCGGCGATCTCGGTCTCTACGGCTACTGGTCGGTGATCGTGTTCCTTGGCGTTCTCACGGTCGGCTTCATATATGAATGGCGCAAAGGAGCCCTTGAATGGGATTAGAGCGCACGCTCACCCCGCCCGGGGAAGGTATTCTCGATCCGCGCACAGGCAGGCCCGCGCGCGTGGACGATCCCTTCTTCGCCGACCTGAACGGAGAGCTCGCGGACAAGGGTTTTCTCGTTACTGCAAGCGATGATCTCATCATCTGGGCGCGGACCGGTTCGCTCATGTGGATGACGTTTGGCCTTGCTTGTTGTGCGATCGAGATGATGCAGATGTCGATGCCGCACTACGATGCGGAGAGGTTTGGCTTTGCACCGCGCGCGTCTCCGCGGCAATCGGATGTGATGATCGTAGCGGGGACACTGACCAACAAGATGGCGCCCGCTTTGCGCAAGGTCTACGACCAAATGCCGGAGCCGCGCTACGTGATCTCCATGGGTTCCTGCGCAAACGGCGGAGGCTATTACCACTACTCCTATTCGGTCGTGCGCGGCTGCGACCGCATCGTGCCGGTCGATATCTACGTCCCCGGCTGCCCACCGACCGCCGAGGCACTGCTCTACGGCGTGTTGTTGCTGCAAAAGAAGATCCGCCGCACCGGCACGATCGAGCGCTGATGGAACTCGCGCAATGGACGATAGGCTCGACAAACTCGGCGAGATCATCGCTGGCGCGCTCTCAGGCTCGGTCACGGGGCATCGAGTTGCAAACGGTGAGCTGACGATCAGCGCGATCAGTGACGACATCGTGAAGGTCGTCACGTTTCTGCGCGACGACGAGCGATGCCAGTTCTGGAGCCTCATTGACATCACCGCGGTCGACTGGCCCGGCCGCGAGCGCCGCTTCGACGTCGTTTATCATCTCCTGTCGCCCAAGCAGAACCTGCGCATCCGCGTGAAGGTGGAAAGCAACGAGACGACACCCGTTCCGTCGATCATCGGGGTATTTCCGGGCGCGAACTGGTTCGAGCGCGAAACCTACGATCTCTACGGCGTGCTCTTTACCGGTCATCCGGACATGCGCCGGCTGCTGACCGACTACGGGTTCGAGGGCCATCCATTGCGTAAGGATTTTCCTCTCACCGGTTTCGTCGAGCTGCGCTACGACGATGAGCAAAAGCGCGTGGTCTACGAGCCGGTCAGGCTCACGCAGGAATTTCGTACCTTCGATTTCCTGTCGCCGTGGGAAGGTCCAGGCTACCCGCTGCCGGGAGACGAGAAAGCAGGCGACGGCAAAGCTGGTGAATAGCGACTGGCGAATAGGGATTGGCGTTGAGCGATACAGCGATCACTGCTGCGGCTAAAACCGAGCTGCGCAACTTTACCATCAATTTCGGACCGCAGCACCCCGCGGCGCACGGCGTATTGCGTCTAGTGCTCGAGCTCGACGGCGAGGTAGTGGAACGCGTGGATCCGCACATCGGGCTCTTGCATCGCGGTACTGAGAAGCTGATCGAGCACAAGACCTATCTGCAAGCAATTCCGTATTTCGATCGGCTCGATTACGTCGCCCCAATGAACCAAGAACATGCGTTCTGCCTGGCGGCGGAAAAGCTGCTCGAACTCAGCCTACCCAAGCGCGCGCAGCTCATCCGCGTTCTTTATTGCGAGATCGGGCGTCTGCTCTCGCATCTGCTCAACGTGACCACGCAGGCCATGGATGTCGGCGCGCTCACTCCTCCGCTCTGGGGCTTTGAAGAGCGCGAAAAGCTCATGGGATTTTATGAGCGCGTTTCCGGCAGCCGCCTCCACGCAGCGTATTTCCGCGTCGGGGGCGTGCATCGAGACCTGCCGCCCAAGCTCATAGATGACATCGCTGCGTTTTGCGATCCCTTCCTCAAGGTCTGCGACGATCTCGAGGACCTGCTGACGGAAAACCGCATCTTCAAGCAACGCAACGTCGACATCGGCGTGGTCACGCTTTCCGATGCCTGGGCGTGGGGCTTCTCCGGCGTGATGGTGCGCGGATCTGGCGCGGCATGGGATCTGCGCAAGGCACAGCCTTATGAATGCTACTCCGAGCTCGATTTCGACATTCCCATCGGCAAGAACGGCGATAATTACGATCGCTACTGCATCCGCATGGAGGAGATGCGGCAGTCGATCAAGGTCATGAAACAGTGCTTGGAGAAGCTCTACGCGCCCGAAGGGCAGGGGCCCGTGGCGGTCGACGATCACAAAATCGTCCCGCCCAAGCGCGCCGAGATGAAGCGTTCCATGGAGGCGCTCATCCATCACTTCAAGCTCTACACCGAAGGCTTTCACGTTCCGGCGGGCGAGGTCTACGCCGCTGTCGAAGCCCCCAAGGGCGAATTCGGCGTCTATCTCATCGCCGACGGCGGCAACAAACCCTACAAGTGCAAGATTCGTGCGCCCGGCTTCGCCCACCTGCAGGCCATGGATTTTCTCTGCCGGGGTTACATGCTCGCCGACATCACGGCGATCCTGGGCTCGCTCGATATCGTTTTCGGGGAGGTCGATCGCTGATGGCCGTGCGTCGCCTCGCCGATCCCGCAATTCAGCCCAAAACTTTCGCCTTCACGGTCGACAACCTCGATTGGGCCAAGGGCGAGGTCGCGAAGTATCCGGAAGGCAGGCAAAGCTCCGCCGTCATTGCGCTTCTGTGGCGCGCGCAAGAGCAGGCCGGCGGTTGGCTGCCGCAGAAAGCGATCGAGCACGTCGCAGATCTCCTTGGAATGCCGAAAATCCGCGCGCTCGAGGTCGCGACTTTCTACACCATGTTCAACCTCGCGCCGGTTGGCCGCTTCCACGTTCAGCTCTGCGGCACGACGCCCTGTGTGCTGCGTGGCGCGGATAAGCTGATCAAGCTCTGCCATGAGCGGATCGGCGAGCCGCTCGAAGTGACTGCCGACGGAAAGCTTTCCTGGACCGAGGTCGAATGCCTTGGTGCCTGCGTGAACGGGCCTATGGCACAAATCAGCTGCGTCAATACCCCCAGCCCGCAGGTCAATTATGACTATTACGAAGATCTTAACCCGGAGAGCTTCACTAGAATCTTAGACGATCTTGCAGCCGGAAAGGCGGTCAAGCCTGGTCCCCAGGTCGCGCGGCAGCTTTCGGCTCCGGTCGGAGGCCTGACCACACTCACTGACCCTGCGCTCTATGCGCGGGGCAATGGCCGGCAACCGCAGCAGCCGGCGTTGAGCAATCCCGAGGCCAAAAAGGCTGGCGAGCCGGCCAACGTGCGCGAGGCGGCGATCCCGCGATCCCCCGCTGACGACGGCTCGACGAAAAGGCGATCCTGATGCTCGAGGACAAGGACCGGATCTTCACCAATCTCTACGGCCTCCACGACTGGGGCCTCGACGGCGCGCGCGCGCGTGGCGCCTGGGACGGCACCAAGGCGATCCTCGAGAAGGGACGCGATTGGATTATCAACGAGATGAAGGCCTCGGGCCTGCGTGGACGCGGCGGAGCCGGTTTTCCCACGGGGTTGAAATGGTCGTTCATGCCCAAGCAGTCCGACGGCCGCCCGCATTATCTCGTTGTCAACGCCGATGAGTCCGAGCCCGGTACCTGTAAGGACCGTGAGATCATGCGGCACGATCCGCATCTGCTGGTCGAAGGTTGCCTGATCGCCGGCTTCGCCATGGGCGCCAATACCTGCTTCATCTACATCCGCGGCGAATTCGTCCGCGAGCGCCAGCGCCTGCAGGCGGCGGTGGATCAAGCATACGCGGCCAATCTCATCGGCAAGAACAACGTCCACCGCTTTCCCTTCGATATCGTCGTGCACCACGGCGCCGGCGCCTACATCTGCGGCGAGGAGACGGCGCTTTTGGAAAGCCTCGAAGGCAAGAAGGGCCAGCCGCGCTTGAAGCCGCCGTTTCCGGCCAATGTCGGTCTCTACGGCTGTCCGACCACGGTCAACAACGTCGAGTCGATCGCCGTGGTGCCCGACATTTTGCGGCGGGGCGCCCACTGGTTCGCGGGCATCGGGCGGCCGAACAATACGGGTACGAAACTGTTCTGCATTTCCGGCCACGTGGAGAGGCCCTGCACCGTCGAAGATGCGATGGGCGTGCCCCTGCCGGAGCTGCTCGAGCGTCATTGTGGGGGCGTGCGCGGCGGCTGGAATAACTTGCTCGCCGTCATTCCCGGCGGCTCCTCGATGCCGCTCATCCCGGCCCACCAATGCGAACATCTGCTCATGGATTTCGACGGATGCCGAGAGTTCAAATCCGCCCTCGGCACGGCCGCCGTGATCGTCATGGACAAATCGACCGACATCGTTCGCGCGATGGCGCGCATCTCCTATTTCTACAAGCACGAAAGCTGCGGCCAGTGCACGCCCTGCCGCGAGGGCATGGGCTGGATGTGGCGGGTGCTCAGCCGTATGGCGGAAGGCCGCGCGCACAAGCGCGAGATCGATATGCTCATGGAGGTCACGACTCAGATCGAGGGCCACACCATTTGCGCGTTCGGGGACGGCGCGGCTTGGCCGGTGCAGGGCCTGCTTCGGCATTTCCGGCACGAGATCGAGCGGCGCATCGACGAGTACAGCGCCAACCCGCATCCGGAGCCGGTGCAGGTGGCGGCGGAGTAACGAAGGGACACGCATGACAGCGCTCCACCTCGCCCAGCTCAATGTCGGTCGCCTCCGTTATGAGATCGGCGATTCGCGTATGGCCGACTTCGTCAATCATCTCGCGCTCGTGAACGGCTTGGCCGAACAGAGCCCCGGATTTGTTTGGCGCTACCAGGACGACAGCGGAAGCGCGATCGAGACCCGCCCGTTCGATGGCGACCCGCGCATGGCGATCAACCTGTCGGTATGGGACAGCGTGGGCGCGCTCGAGCGGTTTGTTTGGCAGACCGTGCATAAGCGCTTTTATGGCCGCCGACACGAGTGGTTCGAGCGGATGGACGAGCGCTACTTCGTCATGTGGTGGGTGCCGGCCGGACATCGGCCCACGGTGGGGGAGGCCATTGAGCGGCTTCGGCATCTGCAGCAGCAGGGGCCGAGCGACCACGCCTTCGGCTGGGAAAGTCTGCCGTCTGCGCGGCTGTGGAAGACGGCGCGGTGCGCGTGATGAACGAAAAGAGGACCAAGGCGGCATGACCAAGCTCATCGTCGACGGCAAAGAGATCGACGTCCCGCCGGACTACACTTTACTGCAGGCCTGCGAGGCCGCGGGCGCGGAAATCCCGCGCTTCTGCTTTCACGAGCGGCTGTCCATCGCGGGCAATTGCCGCATGTGCTTGGTCGAGCTCAAGGGCTCGCCCAAACCGGTGGCCTCCTGCGCCTGGGGCGTGCGCGACTGCCGACCAGGCCCGAACGGCGAACCGCCCGAGGTCTTCACGAAGACTCAGACGGTGCGCAAGGCACGCGAAGGCGTCATGGAATTCCTGCTGATCAATCACCCGCTCGACTGCCCGATCTGCGATCAGGGCGGGGAATGCGATCTGCAAGATCAGGCTATGGCCTACGGGGTGGATTCCAGCCGTTTCAAGGAGAACAAGCGCGCGGTCGAGGACAAATACGTCGGTGTTTTGGTCAAGACCATCATGAACCGCTGCATCCACTGCACGCGCTGTGTGCGGTTCATGACCGAAGTGGCGGGCGTGCCGGAGCTCGGCGCGATTGGCCGCGGCGAGGACATGGAGATTACCACCTATCTCGAACAGGCCATGACCTCCGAGCTGCAGGGCAACGTGGTCGATCTTTGCCCGGTCGGCGCCCTCACTTCCAAGCCTTATGCGTTTGCCGCGCGTCCGTGGGAGCTCAACAAGACGGAATCGATCGACGTCATGGACGCGCTCGGCTCGGCCATTCGGATCGACACCCGCGGCCGCGAAGTCATGCGCATTCTCCCGCGCGACAATGACGACGTGAACGAGGAATGGATTTCCGACAAGACGCGGCACGTAGTGGATGGCTTGCGCGCGCAGCGCCTCGATCAGCCCTACATTCGCGAGAACGGCCGGCTTTATCCGGCGTCCTGGGGTGACGCTTTCGATGCCATCGCCGCCAAGGTGAAACAGACCGAGCCCAAGCGGCTCGGCGCGATCGCCGGCGATCTTGCCGCGGTCGAGGAGATCTTCGCGCTCAAGGATTTGATGACGCGGCTCGGTAGCGTCAACCTCGACTGCCGGCAGGACGGCGCGGCGCTTGATCCGCGCTGGGGCAGGGCGACTTATCTCTTCAATGCCACGATCGCCGGACTAGAGCAGGCCGACGCGTTGCTCATCGTTAGCTCGAATCCGCGGCGGGAAGCGGCCGTGCTCAACGCACGCATCCGCAAGCGCTGGCGTATGAGCGGCTTCCCGATTGGTTTGATCGGCGAGCGCACCGATCTCACCTATCCTTACGAGTACCTCGGCGCAGGCCCGCAGACGCTCTCCGACGTTGCGACGGGCGCGCATGCGTTCGGCTCCTTGCTCAGACAAGCCGATCGCCCGCTGGTGATCGTCGGCATGGGTGCGCTGGCGCGCCCGGACGGTGCGGCAATCGCTTCGTTCGCGGCGCGCGCCGCGCAGGGCACTGGCAAGGGCGCCTGGAATGGCTATTCGGTCCTGCACACCGCGGCAGCGCGGGTCGGCGCGCTCGACGTCGGATTCCTGCCCGGCCCAAGCGGCCGCACCGTCGCAGAGATGGCAGCGCCGAGAGCCCTCGACCTTCTGTTCCTGCTCGGCGCCGACGAGATCGACATCGCCCCTGACGCCTTCGTCGTCTATATCGGCACACACGGCGATGCTGGTGCGCACCGAGCCGATGTCATCCTTCCTGGCGCGGCTTACCCGGAGAAGTCGGGCATCTACGTCAATACCGAGGGACGCGTGCAGATGGCCGCCCGCGCCTCTTTCCCGCCGGGGGAGGCGCGCGAGGACTGGGCAATCCTGCGCGCGCTGTCCGATGTGCTCAGCCACAAGCTTCCTTATGACTCGCTCGCACAGCTGCGCCGGGCGCTGTTCAAGGCGCATCCCCACCTACAGCGCATCGATCAGGTTGTGCCCGCCGAGCGTGCAGATATCGCGGCGCTTGCCGCGCGTGGGGGCACCCTCGAAAAGACCGCGTTCGGCCGTGCCCTCGACGATTTCTATCTTACCAACCCGATCGCGCGTGCCTCCGCCATTATGGCGGAGTGCTCCGTCATTGCCGAAGGTCACGGCGCGCTCACCGCGGCGGAATAGCTGACATGTCGGAGCTGTGGACCAATTACCTCTGGCCGCTGATCGTCATCCTCGCGCAGAGCGTGCTGTTGCTGGTCGTTCTCCTCCTAATCACCGCTTACGTGCTTTATGCCGATCGCAAGATCTGGGCGGCGGTGCAGATCAGGCGGGGGCCTAACGTGGTCGGACCGTGGGGTCTGCTGCAATCTTTCGCCGATCTCCTGAAATTCGTCGTCAAGGAGCCGATCATCCCGGCGGGCGCCAACAAGGGCGTCTTTCTCCTGGCGCCGCTGGTCACCGCGGTGCTGGCACTATCGGCTTGGGCTGTGATCCCGGTCAATGCCAATTGGGAGATCGCCAATATCAATGTCGGCGTGCTCTACATCTTCGCCATCTCCTCGCTAATGGTCTACGGAGTCATCATGGCGGGATGGTCGTCGAACTCGAAATATCCGTTTCTCGCGTCGTTGCGCTCGGCCGCGCAGATGGTGTCCTATGAGGTCTCGATCGGCTTCGTCTTCATTACGGTGCTGCTTTGTGCCGGATCGCTTAATCTCTCCGCGATCGTGGAGGCGCAGGGGGGCAAGTGGGGAATGTTCAATTGGTTTTGGCTCCCGCTGCTGCCCATGTTCGTCGTCTTCTTCGTCTCCGCGTTGGCCGAGACCAACCGGCCGCCATTTGACCTGGTAGAGGCCGAATCCGAGTTGGTCGCGGGCTATTCGGTCGAATATTCCGCGACGGGATTCATGCTCTTTTTCCTCGGCGAGTACATCGCCATCCTCACCATGTGTGCGATGGCGACCATTCTCTTCCTTGGCGGGTGGCTGCCGCCGTTTCCGGTCGCACCGTTCACCTGGATCCCGGGGGTGATCTGGTTCGCGCTCAAATGTCTGTTCATGTTCTTTCTTTTTGCCATGGTGAAGGCGATCGTGCCGCGCTACCGCTACGATCAGCTCATGCGGCTGGGTTGGAAGGTATTCCTGCCGCTTTCGCTCGCGATGGTCGCAATCGTTGCCGGCGTCTTGCAGTACGGCGGATTGGTCGCGAAATGACGGATGCACGGTATGATAAACTTGTCGCTCGTGGGGCTCATCGGAGCCGTCATCGGCACGATCATTGCGGCAGTGGTCTACGTTCCGCTCGTCACCTATGTCGAGCGCGGCTTGCGCTCCCGTGCCGACAGCGTGGCCGAAGCCGAGACGTTAGAGCAGGAGATCTCGTTACTGCGACGCGCCGTGCTCGCGGCCGACATCATAGTGTTCGCGGGCATCGGCTATTGGCTGGGCGGCATGCTCGGGGACTGATTCCACCGCCGCAGAAGCCCGCGGCGAAAAGGATTTCGCCATGAAACTCGACCAGGCCGCGCGCTCGATATTCCTCAAGGAGTTTGCGTCGGCGTTCGTGCTCGCCCTGCGCTACTTCTTCAAGCCGAAGCCCACGCTCAATTATCCGTTCGAGAAAGGGCAGCTCTCGCCGCGCTTTCGTGGCGAGCACGCGCTGCGCCGTTATCCCAATGGCGAGGAGCGCTGCATCGCCTGCAAACTGTGCGAGGCGATCTGTCCGGCGCAAGCCATCACTATCGAGGCGGGACCGCGCCGCAACGACGGTACGCGTCGCGCCACGCGCTACGATATCGATATGGTCAAATGCATCTACTGCGGGCTTTGCCAGGAGGCCTGTCCAGTCGACGCCATCGTCGAAGGCCCCAATTTCGAGTTTGCCACCGAGACGCGCGAGGAACTCTACTTCGACAAGGAGCGGCTGCTTGCCAACGGCGACCGCTGGGAGCGCGAGATCGCCAAGAACCTCGCACTCGATGCGCCATACCGGTGAGCCCGCGCAATGCTCTTTCCTGCGCTGTTCTTCTACCTGTTCGCCGGCATGTGCATCTCCGCCGCGGTCATGGTGATCGCGGCCAGGAATCCTGTGCATTCGGTGTTGTTTCTCATTCTCGCCTTCGTCAACGCGGCTGCACTGTTCATCCTGCTGGGCGCGGAATTCCTGGCGATGATTCTCATCATCGTCTATGTCGGCGCTGTCCTGGTGTTGTTCCTGTTCGTGGTGATGATGCTCGACGTTGATTTCGCCGAGCTGCGTCAGGGTTTTTTACAATACCTGCCGATCGGCGCGTTTATCGGCGCGATCCTTCTGATCGAACTGGTTGTGGTCCTGGTCGGCTGGACCATCGGTCCCAACGTGCAGCAAACGATCGCGGCACCGATTCCACCGGCCGCAAGCGCGCTCAATATTCAAGCGCTGGGTCACGTGCTCTACACCCGCTATGTCTATTTCTTTCAGTCGGCCGGCCTTGTGTTGTTGGTTGCGATGATCGGCGCGATCGTGCTGACGCTGCGGCACAAGCCTCATGTCAAGCGGCAGAATATCGCCGAGCAGATTGCGCGCACCAAGGCGAGTGCGATCGAGATCGTCAAAGTTCGGCCGGGTCAGGGCCTGTAGAGAAACTCAAAGGGAACGATATGACCATCGGCCTTGGCCATTACCTCACGGTCGCCGCCATCCTGTTCACGATCGGCATTTTCGGCATTTTCCTCAACCGCAAGAACGTGATCATCATCCTGATGTCGATCGAGCTCATTCTGCTTGCGGTCAACATCAATCTCGTCGCCTTTTCCGCCTTCCTCGGTGATCTGGTCGGGCAGGTCTACGCGCTGTTGGTCCTCACAGTCGCGGCGGCGGAGGCGGCAATCGGGCTTGCCATTCTGGTCGCTTACTACCGCAATCGCGGCTCGATCGCGGTAGAGGACATTAACCTGATGAAGGGCTGAGTGCGGGATGTATTACGCGATCGTCTTCCTGCCACTCCTCGGCGCGATCATCGCGGCTCTGATCGCGCTCGCTGGCGCGCGCGCCCGTCATCCCGGCGGGCCGCCGGACGTCGTGGCGGACAATCACGCGCATGGCCCGGTGGACGAGAGCCATCCGCGCGGCGCACTGGCCTCGTATGGGGCGCATGCCGTTCTCGATACCTCGCGCGCCGAGCCACAAGCGCTCGAACCGCCGGCCGCCGGCTCGCGTTCCGCCGAGCTCGTCACCACGGTCTTCCTTTTCGCCGCCATGCTGCTGTCGTGGTTGGCCTTCGCCGATGTCGGCTTTGGCCATCACGACAGCCGCGTGACGCTCTTTCCATGGATCATTTCCGGCGAGCTGAAGGTCGACTGGGGCTTGCGCATCGACACGCTCACGGCGGTCATGCTCGTCGTCGTCACCACCATCTCGGCCTTCGTTCATCTCTATTCCATCGGCTACATGGAGGAGGATCCTCACCGGCCGCGCTTCTTCTCGTATTTGTCGTTGTTCACGTTTGCCATGCTGATGCTGGTGACCGCCGATAATCTCGTGCAACTATTTCTCGGCTGGGAGGGGGTCGGCCTGATGAGCTATCTGCTCATCGGCTTTTGGTACCAGAAGCCAGAGGCGAACGCGGCCGCGATCAAGGCCTTCATCGTCAATCGGGTGGGCGATTTCGGCTTCTCGCTCGGCATTTTTGCCACCTTCATGATGACCGGCGCCATCGAGCTCGATACCGTTTTCGCTCAGGCGCCGGCGCTCACCGGCAAGACGATTCATTTCCTCTCCTGGAACGTGGATGCCCTGACGCTGATCTGCTTGCTCCTGTTCATGGGAGCAATGGGCAAATCGGCGCAGTTCTTGCTGCACACGTGGCTGCCCGACGCGATGGAGGGGCCGACACCGGTCTCCGCGCTCATTCACGCCGCTACGATGGTGACCGCGGGCGTATTCATGGTGGCGCGACTCTCGCCGTTGTTCGATCTGGCGCCCAGCGCACAAGCTTTCGTCACTTTCATCGGTGCCACCACGGCGTTCTTCGCCGCCACGATCGCGCTCGTGCAAAACGACATCAAGCGCATCATCGCCTATTCGACCTGTTCGCAGCTCGGCTACATGTTCGTCGCAATGGGCACGGGCGCCTATTCGATCGGCATGTTCCACTTGTTCACTCATGCTTTCTTCAAGGCTCTGCTGTTTCTCGGTTCCGGTTCCGTGATCATTGCGATGCATCACGAGCAGGACATCCGGCACATGGGCGGACTCAAGGACAAGCTTCCGCTTACGTATTGGACAATGGTGATCGGCACGCTCGCATTAACCGGGTTTCCGCTCACTGCGGGCTATTTCTCAAAGGATGCCATCATCGAGGCGGCTTATGTGAGTAGCAACCCGATCGCGCTCTATGCTTTCGGAGCGACGGTGATCGCGGCGGCACTCACCGCATTCTATTCGTGGCGGTTGATCTTTCTGACGTTCCACGGCAGCCCGCACGACCACCACCATTACGATGCTGCGCGCGAGAGCCCGCTCGTCATGGTGCTTCCCCTCTGCTTTCTTGCCGCGGGCGCGATCTTCTCGGGCTATCCGTTCCGGGAGTTGTTCGTGGGCCACGATGTCGGGGCGTTTTTCGGCGATTCGCTTCGATTCGCCTCGGGAGGTCATCTCCTCGAGGAGATGCACCATGTTCCCCGCCTGATCGGTATCGCTCCAACGCTCATGATGGCGATCGGCTTCGTCATCGCCTGGGAGTTTTACATTCGCAGACCGGAGCTGCCGGCCGAACTCGCCCGCCAGCAGCAGCCGCTGTATAAATTCCTGCTCAACAAGTGGTATTTCGACGAGATCTACGACTTTCTGATTGTTCGACCGACTTTGTGGCTGGGCCGCGCGCTGTGGAAATACGGCGACGGCTGGACAATCGACGGCCTGGGGCCTGACGGCATCTCGGCGCGCGTGCTCGACGTGACCCGTGGCGCCGTGCGGCTGCAGACCGGATATCTGTATCACTACGCCTTTGCCATGCTGATCGGGGTCGCAGCGCTGATCACTTGGTTCATGTTCGGGGCGCGGGCGAGCTGATCATGAGCTGGCCTATTCTCTCCGTCACGACCTTCCTGCCACTCGTTGGCGCGCTGTTCATCACGTTGATGCACAGCGACGGCGAAGCGGAGAAGCGCAACGCCCGCTGGATCGCGCTTTGGACGACGCTGATCACGTTCGTGATCTCGCTGATCCTGCTCTACCGCTTCGATCCGGCTTCGGCCGAGTTTCAATTCGTCGAGAAACGGCCTTGGCTCGGGGGCACCATCACCTACCACATGGGCCTCGACGGCATCTCGCTGCCGTTCGTCATCCTCACGACCGCGCTGATGCCGGTCTGCATCATTGCGAGTTGGCTGCCGATCCAACACCGCGTCAAGGAGTACATGGTCGCCTTCCTGGTGCTCGAAACGCTCATGGTCGGCACGTTCACGGCCCTCGATCTCGTGCTGTTCTATCTATTTTTCGAGGGCGGTCTCATTCCGATGTTTCTGATCATCGGCGTGTGGGGCGGTCCGCGCCGGGTCTACGCCAGCTTCAAGTTCTTTCTCTATACCTTCCTCGGTTCCGTACTGATGCTGCTCGCCATCATGGCGATGTACTGGAATGCGGGGACCACGGAAATCCCCGCGCTCCTGCGCCACGGCTTCCCGCGCAGCCTGCAGACCTGGGCGTGGCTCGCGTTTCTCGCCTCCTTCGCGGTGAAGCTGCCGATGTGGCCGGTCCACACATGGCTGCCGGACGCTCACGTGGAGGCGCCGACCGCCGGCTCGGTCATCCTCGCCGCAATTCTGTTGAAGATGGGCGGGTATGGATTCTTGCGCTTCTCGCTCCCCATGTTCCCGGGGGCCTCGCACGATCTCGCGCCGCTCATTTTTGCTCTTTCCGTCGTGGCGGTGATCTACACCTCGTTGGTCGCGTTGGCGCAGGAGGACATGAAGAAGCTCATCGCCTATTCCTCGGTCGCCCACATGGGTTTCGTGACCATGGGCATTTTTGCCACGACCGTGCAGGGGGTGGCCGGCGGGATCTTCCAGATGATCTCCCACGGCATCGTATCCGCGGCTTTGTTTCTGTGCGTCGGAGTCGTTTACGATCGCATGCATACGCGCGAAATCGCCGCTTACGGGGGTCTCGTCAATCGCATGCCGCTCTACGCCGCGGCGTTTATGGTGTTCACCCTTGCCAACATGGGGTTGCCCGGCACCACGGGCTTTATCGGCGAATTCCTTACGTTGATCGGCACGTTCCAAATCAATACCTGGGTAGCGACGCTGGCGACCACCGGCACCATCCTGTCGACAGCCTACGCGCTGTGGCTCTATCGAAAAGTGATTTTCGGACCGCTCGTCAAGCCGAGCCTGGCCGCGATCAAGGACCTCGATTATCGCGAGATCATCACGCTGGGCCCGCTGGTTGCGCTCACGATCCTGTTTGGCATCTACCCGAAGCCGGTGCTCGACTTATCGGCGGCTTCGGTCGTGCAACTTCTCGACAACTATCAGCGCGCCGTCGGAGCGGCGAAGACCGCCGCGATGTTGGCGCATTGACCACGGGGTGTGAAGTCCGGCATGACCGAAACGGTTGAAATCCCAACTTTGCTGCCGGCAGTGCCAGAAATCGTGCTCGCCGTCGGCGCCATGCTACTGCTGATGATCGGCGTGTTCCGCGGCGAGCAGGCGAGCAGGGGCATCGAAGGCGGCGCGATCATGCTCGTGCTCATCACGGCGCTCATCGTGGGTTGGTTGCCTGCCGGGAAGCTTGTCACGTTCGACGGCAGTTTCGTCGTCGACAGCTTTGCGCGTTTCCTCAAGCTTTTGGCGCTGGCCGGATCGGCGGCGGCGATCGTGATGTCTTCGAACTATCTCGCGGTCGAGAAGCGCGGAACGTTCGAATATTCGATCCTGATCCTGCTCTCGACAGCCGGCATGATGCTGCTCATCTCCGCCGCCGACCTGATCGCGCTCTATCTCGGGCTCGAACTGATGAGCCTTGCGCTCTACGTGCTTGCCGCAATCGATCGCGATTCCGTGCGCTCGACGGAGGCAGGGCTAAAGTATTTCGTGCTCGGCGCGCTCTCCTCCGGGATGCTGCTCTACGGAGCGTCGCTGGTCTACGGATTCACCGGGACGGTGAGTTTTGTCGGTATTGCCAAGGCGGCGAGCCAGGGACATACGGGTACCGCAGGTCTGGGACTCTTGTTCGGACTCGTATTCTTGTTCGCCGGTTTCTGCTTCAAGATTTCGGCGGTCCCCTTCCACATGTGGACACCCGACGTCTACGAAGGTGCACCCACGCCGATCACCGCATTCTTTGCCGCCGCGCCCAAGGTGGCAGGCATTGCCATGTTCGTGCGTACCACCATCGTGGCGTTTCCCGGGATATTGACGCAATGGCAGCAGATTGTGGCCTTCGTCGCCATCGCCTCGATGGCGCTCGGCGCTTTCGCCGCCATCGGCCAGCGCAATATCAAGCGCCTGATGGCATATTCGTCCATCGGGCACATGGGTTTCGCGCTTGTCGGGCTTGCCGCGGGGACGCAGGAAGGCGTCCAGGGCGTGCTGGTCTATATGGCGATCTACATCACCATGACGCTTGGCGCCTTCGCTTGCATCCTCTCCATGCGGCGCGAGGGGCAGATGGTCGAAGATATCGCCGACCTCGCCGGCCTTGCCCGCACCAAGCCGACAATGGCGTTCTTTTTCGCCATGCTCTTGTTCTCGCTCGCGGGAATTCCGCCGCTCGCCGGCTTCTTCGCCAAATTCTATGTGTTCTTGGCGGCAATCCAGGCGGGGCTGTTCACGCTTGCCGTTATCGGCGTCGTCACCAGCGTAGTCGGCGCCTATTACTATCTCGCGATCGTCAAGACGATGTATTTCGACGAGCCGGCCCAGCCGTTCGAGCCGATGCCGCACGAGCTCAAAGCGGTGCTGGCGGCAACGGGATTATTCAATCTCCTCTTCTTCGTCTACCCGAGCCCGTTGGTGGAGGCCGCAGACGCGGCGGCAAAGTCGCTGTTCTGATGAAGTTTGATCCTGAATGAAACTGGAGCCCAGGGCGACCGCGGCGGGCGTGCGACACGTCGCGCACGAGGTGCTCGGTTCGACCAACGCCGAGGCTTTGCATCTGGCGCGCCAAGGCGAGCATGGGCCGCTGTGGATCACCGCCGATCGGCAGACTGCGGGGCGCGGCCGGCGCGGGCGGGCGTGGATATCACCGCCGGGCAACCTTCACGCAAGTCTCCTGCTCACGCAGCCGGCAGCGGCCGAGCATTGGCCGCAGCTTTCCTTTGTCGCAGCGCTTGCAATCCACGACGCAGTCGTCGCTGTCGCCGACCACCTCAAGCCGCTGCTGGCGATCAAATGGCCGAACGATGTTCTGTTAGCCGGCGCGAAGCTCGCCGGCATTCTGATCGAAGCGGAGAGCGGCACGAGCGCGGTCGCCGTCGGTATCGGCGTCAACTGCGCGTTTCATCCAGCTGACACCGACTTTCCCACAACGGACCTCGCCGCGGCGGGTGCGGCGGTTGCACCGGCCGTGCTGTTCGGCGCGCTATCGGTCAAGATGCTGGGACGACTGGCGCAATGGAATGCCGGGCAGGGCTTTTCGACGATCCGAGCCGACTGGCTCGCCCGCGCAGCCGGTGTGGGTGAAAACGTGCGCGTGCGTCTCGCAGAGCACGAACTCGCCGGCCGTTTCGAAGCCCTGGACGAGGCCGGCGGCCTCGTGCTGGGCTTGCCCGACGGGAGCGCCATGACCATCGCGGCGGGGGACGTGTTCCTGGACCCGGCACCTGTCTCCGTCAAGGCGACGTGACCGGAACTCGCGAGCATGCGCGCTTCCGATGAACTCGTGTTCGCGCCGCTTGGCGGGGCCGGCGAGATCGGCATGAATCTCGCGATTTATGGCTTGGGCGGCGAGCAGCACCGGCAATGGATCGTGGTCGATTTTGGCGTTGCTTTTGCCGATGACGCGCTGCCCGGCATCGATCTCATCATGCCGGACATCCGTTATCTCGTGGAGGAACGGCGCAATATTCTCGGCCTCGTGCTCACCCACGCGCACGAGGATCATTTCGGCGCGTTGCTCGACCTTTGGCCGCGGCTCAAGCTTCCGGTCTATGCGACGCCGTTTACCGCGGCGCTGATAAACGCGAAGCGGCAGGGCGAGCCGGGCGCGCCCGAAATCCCGCTGACCGTTCTACCGCTCGGCGCCCGATTTAGGCTCGGACCGTTCGATATCGAGCTCGTGTCCATGGCTCACTCCATCCCGGAGTCGAACGGGCTCATCATCCGCACGCCGGCCGGCACCGTGCTCCACACCGGCGATTGGAAGATCGATCCGACGCCCGTTGTCGGCACGCCGACCGATGAAGCCAAGCTGCGTGCGCTCGGCGACGAGGGCTGTCTCGCGCTGATCGGGGATTCCACGAACGCGTTCCGCGACGGGCGCTCTCCGTCCGAGGCCGATGTTGCCGCTTGTCTTGCCGAGCTTATCCGCAGCGCTCCCGCTCGGGTTGCCGTTACGACCTTCGCGTCGAACGTGGCGCGGCTGCGCGCGGTCGCGCAGGCCGCCGCGGCCTGTGAGCGCGAAGTCGTCCTGGTCGGGCGGGCCATGGAGCGCATCGCGCAGGTCGCGCGCGAGACCGGCTATCTCGATGGCGTGCGGGATTTTCGCTCGGTCGAAATCTACGGCCACTTGCCGCCGGACAAGGTGCTCGCGCTGTGCACGGGCAGCCAGGGTGAGCCGCGCGCGGCGTTGTCGCGCATTGCTCAGGACGACCATCCCGAGGTGGCGTTCTCGCGCGGGGATCGCGTGATCTTCTCCTCGCGTGCGATTCCGGGCAACGAGAAGGCAGTCACGCGCGTTATCAACGGCCTGGTCGAGCAAGGGATCGAAGTCATTACCGATCGGACTCATCTGGTGCACGTGTCCGGGCATCCGCGGATCCAAGAGCTGAGGGACATGATCGGCTGGGTGCGGCCGCAGATGCTGATCCCGGTCCATGGTGAGCCCCTGCACATGGCCGAGCACGCCGAGGTCGCCCGCCGAGCCGGCGTCGGCAAGGTGGTTCTCTGCCGGGACGGCGAACTGATCCGCCTCGCCCCCGGCGATCCGGGAAAGATCGACGAGGTGCCGGCGGGACGGCTCTACAGAGACGGCTCACTCATCGTCAGCGCAGACGAGCGCACCGTGGCCGACCGCCGCCGGCTCGGCTTTGCCGGGATGGTTTCGGTCGCGCTCGCGATAAGCGAGCGCGGCGATTTGTTGTGCGAGCCGCAAGTGAGGCTCATCGGTATTCCAGAAATCGACACACTAGGACGTCGGATCGAGGAGATCGCTTACGACGCGGCAGTGGAAGCTTTCGAGTCGATGCCGCGTGGGCGCCGGCGCGACCCGGAGGCGGTCGCCGACGCGGTACGCGGTGGCGTACGGGCCGCCCTCGGCGCCGCCTGGAACAAAAAGCCTACATGCCATGTGCATGTGCTGGAGGTTTGATGATCACCAATCACGAGCCGGCCGTAGGGAACCCAAGCCCAGCGCTCTGCTACTGTTACTCCCGTTGGTTCTTCCCTTTGACCGCCCATGAACAAGCAGCACGAGAAAGCGCAGAGATGATATGATCGGAAGGCTCAACCATGTGGCGATCGCGGTGGGCGACGTGACCAAGGCGGCGGAGGTCTACCGCCGCGCTTTCGGCGCGCAAGTCTCTGATCCGATGCCGCAGCCCGAGCACGGCGTGACCACGGTTTTCATCACCTTGCCTAATACCAAGATTGAGCTTCTCGAGCCGCTCGGGCAGGCGTCGCCTATCGCGAAATTTCTCGAGCGCAATCCCGACGGCGGTATTCACCACGTCTGTTACGAAGTCGAGGATATCCAGATAGCGCGCGAAAGACTCAAAGCTCAGGGCGCGCGTGTGCTCGGCGATGGCCAGGCAAAGATGGGCGCCCACGGCAAGCCCGTGCTGTTCCTGCATCCGAAGGATTTTTGCGGCACCCTGATCGAGCTCGAGCAGGCTTGATGTCGTGGGCAACCTCGATCGCGATCTATTTCATCATCTGGTGGGTCGTGCTGTTCGCGGTGCTTCCTTGGGGTGTGCGCAGCCAGCAGGAGCAAGGAACGATCACACCCGGCAGCGATCCCGGCGCGCCCGCGATCCCGGGCCTAAAACGCAAGCTCGTTTGGACGACGATTGTGGCGGGTGTCGTCTTCGCGGCTTGGCACGTGGTTTATGCGTACCGGCTCATCGCGCTCGACGATCTCGCCACGCTGCTCGGCATTATGCCTCGATAGGGCCAGAGCTTCCTCATAACTCGTCGCTGCGAACAAGCAAAAACCCATAATTTCAATTGCTTAGGCCGATGAGTGCAAGTCCTGACGCAGTCGATCCGGAACTTTCAGGAACAGAACGCGGCAAGGCAAGCCACCTTACGACCTTGGATCGCAAGTACGCGCGCGCTTTGGACTGTCCGTGGCCGCCGGCATCGCCGCCCGAAATTACGATGTTCGTCTGCGCGGACAGTGGGGCGTAAAAAAATCGAGCAGGGCCGACAACCCTGCTCCCAAGACGCAAACTCACGCTACATTACGCTTACGCCTCGAACTCTGCGAGACGGCTGCGGCTTTACGCCGAGTATTCCTCCCAAGACTTGGACCGCGCCGCCGATGGCGCGCGATTGGCTCGCGCTCGGCCTCGCTTCTGTGAGGCTATCCGATCTCGCCGGCATTGTCACCCAACCCAAAACGCGGCGGCACCATGTGAAATTGCACCTTCGCTCCTGCGGCGCCGTATGCGCCGCAGCACGCCGCCGGTCAAGCCCGGCTATTCAGCTCGAAGGCTTTGATGGCCCTTGTCTTTTTGCCAGCGTTCCGGTTTCACTCGGCGACCCGTCGATTCTGGACCATCATGCGCCTGTCCCACTATCTCCTGCCGATCCTGCGCGAGACACCCAAGGAGGCGGAGGTCATCTCCCACCGCCTGATGCTGCGGGCAGGTCTCATCCGCCAGGAGGCAGCCGGCATTTACGCGTGGCTACCGCTCGGCTTTCGGGTGCTCAGGAAGATCGAGCAGATCGTTCGCCAGGAGCAGGACCGCGCGGGTGCCATCGAGCTGTTGATGCCCACCTTGCAGCTTGCCGATCTTTGGCGCGAGAGCGGGCGCTACGACGCCTACGGCCCGGAAATGCTGCGCATCAAGGATCGGCACGAGCGGGACATGCTTTATGGGCCCACCAACGAGGACATGATCACCGAGATTTTCCGCGCCTATATCCGCTCCTATCGCGAGTTGCCGAAGATCCTTTATCACATCCAATGGAAATTCCGCGACGAGCAGCGCCCCCGCTTCGGCGTGATGCGCGGCCGCGAGTTTTTGATGAAGGACGCCTATTCCTTCGATATCGATGAAGCCACCGCGCGAATTTCTTACAACAAAATGTTCGTCGCTTACCTTCGTACATTTGCGCGCATGGGGCTCAAAGCCATTCCGATGGCGGCCGAAACGGGGCCCATTGGCGGCGACCTCTCGCACGAGTTCATCATTTTGGCAGAAACTGGCGAGTCGGGGGTTTTCTGCAACAGCGACGTGCTCGATCTGCCCATTCCCGGCGAAGGCATCGACTATGGCGCGGACTTGATGCCGTACATTCGGCCATGGACCAGCCTCTATGCCGCGACCGAGGACGTGCACGATGCGCTGCGTTTCGAGCGCGATGTCCCCCCGGAGAAGCGCTTGCGCACCCGCGGCATCGAGGTTGGCCAGATCTTCTATTTCGGCACCAAATATTCCGAACCGATGAAAGCGGTCGTGGCGGGCCCCGACGGAATCGAACGGCCGGTCCACGGCGGCTCGTATGGCGTCGGCGTCTCGCGGCTGGTCGGCGCCATCGTCGAGGCGTTCCACGATGAGGCGGGCATCAAATGGCCGGAGGCGGTGGCACCGTTCAAAGTCGCGCTGCTTAATCTCAAGCAGGGTGGGGCCGATACCGATGCCGCCTGCGAGCGGCTTTACCGCGAACTCGCCGCCAAGGGCGTCGACGTGCTGTATGACGACCTCGACCAGCGGCCCGGCGCGAAATTCGCCACCGCCGACCTGATCGGAATCCCCTGGCAGATCCTGGTCGGGCCGAAGGGCCTCGCCGAGAACAAGATTGAGATCAAGAACCGGACGGACGGCAGCCGCGAACTGATGACCGAGGCGGATGCGACCAAGCGGCTGGCAGGCTGAACCGGGGCCTCCGC
>DATNNX010000009.1:0-3956 GCA_035601615.1 Xanthobacteraceae bacterium | reverse complement strand
GGTCAAGCTGTTACGCCAGTTGGGCGCACAGGTGCTCGCCGCGTGCTTTATCATCGATCTGCCCGATCTCGGGGGCGGCGCCAAGCTGCGCCAGCTCGACGTCCCGGTGCGCACCCTCATCCGTTTCGAAGGGCACTGAGGCTGCTGCGCACTTTGATGACCGCTTAGCCCCGTTACTTGCGGTGTGGCCCCCACGGGCCCGGCTCGGGGTCGGCCGGCGGCGGCGAGCCGAGGTCGACCGGCGGCGATTGCGGCAGGAACGGCTTGTGCGCGTCTTGCGCCTCGCCCCAGGGGCCGCTCGCAGCGCTTTGATCGGCAGGCTCCGTTTCCGCACCGGCCTCCGCTTCGCCGGGCGCGGGGAGCGCGAGCGGGCCCGGATCGTGCCCGCCGGCGAACTTCACCAGTGCCGCCACGCGCGCGCCGACCGAGGGATGCGTGTCGAAGATGTTCGAGAATCCCTCGCGCGGATTGTCGATGCACATTTCCATGATCGCGGAGGTCGCGCCCGGAAGTTCGCCGCGGCCCTCGATCTTGCGCAGCGCCGAGATCATCGCGTCCGGACTCTTGGTGAGCTCGACCGAGCCCGCATCGGCGAGATATTCGCGCCGGCGCGACAGCGCAAAGCGGATGACGATCGATAGGATCCAGGCGACGGTGATGAGCACGACGGCGATGAGGATCGCCACCCCCGCACCTTTGCGATCGTCGCCCCCGCGCCCGCCGCGCCAACTAAACCCGCCCTGGAAGAGAAGACGGAAGAAGAGCTCGGCGAAGAACGCGATCACACCGGCGATGATCACGGCGATCACGAGCATGCGCACGTCGCCGTTGCGGATGTGGGTCAATTCGTGGCCGAGCACCGATTCGATCTCGGTATCGTTGAGCGAATTGATGAGCCCTGTGGTGACCGTGATCGAATATTGCTTCTCGTTCATTCCGGTGGCGAAGGCGTTGAGGCTGTCATCCTCGATCACCTTGAGCTTGGGCGTGGTGATGCCGCGCGAGATGCAGAGGTTCTCGAGCAGATTGTAGAGCCTCGGCTCCTCTTGCCGCGTCACCTCGCGCCCGCCGGTCACCGCGTCGATCATGCTCTGGTGGAATTTGTAGGCGATGAAGATCCACAGCGCCGTGCCAAGCGTCGCCCAGGGCGCGGCGTAGAGCGCATCGCTCAACGCGCGGCGCAAGAGTTCGTCGGGTGGAGCATCGATGGTGAACGCCTCGCCGAGGAGCGCGCCAGCGTAGACCAAGAGATAGACGAGGAAGAACAGGCCGATGAGCAGCGCGATCGAGCGCCGCTTGTTCGACTGGATGTGGGTGTAGAGTCCGTAGGCGGCCATCGGTCTACTTATCGTGTCCCGGGCGAGTGAAGAGAGCCAAGCGAGCGGAACGAGACCCGGGACCCAGCACAAGGCTCGCGGGGCGCATTATTCAACGCGACTGGTTCCTCCAATCGGCCATGCTTCCCTTGGCCCTGGGTCCCGGATCTTCGCTCGCGCTGTACGCTCGCTTGTCCGGGGCGCGCTATGTCAAAACTTCACCTGCGGCGCTTGCTCGAGCGCCTTGCGCTCCTCGATGCCAACGTCGAAGAAATCTCTCGGTGTGAATCCGAGCGGGCCCGCCAGCAGCACCGCGGGGAACTGCTGGATCCCCGTGTTGTACTCCTGCACCGCGTTGTTGAAGAAGCGGCGGGCGGCGGCGATCTTGTTTTCCAGATCCGAGAGCTGGCTCTGCAGCTCGCGGAAGTTTTGGCTCGCCTTGAGGTCGGGATAAGCCTCGCTCAGCGCGAACAATTGCCGCAGCGCCCCGGTGAGCGCATTCTCGGCCGCGGCTTGCGCCGCGACGCCTCCCGACTGCGCCGCGATCGCGGCGTTGCGCGCCTGCACCACCGCTTCAAGCGTGCCGCGCTCGTGACCGGCATAGCCCTTCACCGTCTCGACCAGGTTGGGGACGAGATCATGGCGCTGTTTCGTCTGCACGTCGATGTCGGAGAAAGCCTGGTTGACCCGCTGGCGCAACGCGACAAGCCCGTTGTAGATCGTGATGATCCACAGCACGAGCACGACGATCAGGCCGATGACGATCCAGGTGACGACTGTGGAGGACATAAATGGCTCCTCGGAAGGTTATCGCCGCGTCAATCTATGGCGCAGCAGGGGCGAAGGGAAGCGGCGCGCCGGGCGCTGCGGAACGCGACAGCGCGCAAATCGTTGCTTTGAACGGGACTGGCCGGGCGCAACGATGAGACGAGGATGGCATTGAGTATCCCGCTCGCGACGGATGCGCCGGCGCAGACAAGCGCGCCGATCATCGCGACCGACATCCCCGCGCGGCTCGACCGGCTCCGCTGGGGCCGTTTCCATACCCTGGTGGTCGTTGCGCTCGGCATCACCTGGATCCTCGACGGTCTCGAGGTGACGCTCGCCGGCGCCATCTCGCCCGCGCTCAAGGAGAGCCCGCACCTTAAATTCTCCAACGCCGACGTCGGGCTTGCGAGCAGCGCCTATCTCGCCGGCGCGGTGCTCGGCGCGCTGGTCTTCGGCTGGCTCACCGACCGGCTCGGACGCAAGCGGCTGTTCTTCATCACGCTCGCAGTCTATCTCGTCGCCACCGCCGCGACCGCGCTGTCGTGGAATCTGGCGAGCTTCGCGCTGTTTCGCTTTTTCACCGGCGCCGGCATCGGCGGCGAATACACCGCGATCAATTCCAGCATCCAGGAGCTGGTGCCCGCGCGCTATCGCGGCTGGAGTGATCTCGTCATTAACGGCAGCTTTTGGATCGGCGCCGCGATCGGCGCGGCAGGCTCGCTCGTGCTGCTCGATCCCAACCTGCTCGCGCCGGATTTGGGCTGGCGCTTGGCCTTCCTGATCGGGGCCATGCTCGGCCTCGTCATCTTCCTCATGCGCCTATGGCTGCCTGAATCGCCGCGCTGGCTGATGACGCATGGCCGCCTCGAGGAAGCAGAGGCGGCGCTCGACGGCATCGAGGCCGCGTTCCGCGCCCGCGGCCATCGGCTGCCGGACGAGCCGCTGCCGGTGATCCGTCTGCGACTGCGCCACTCCACCCCGCTCGCGGAGGTTGCCGACACGCTGTTTCGCGTCGAGCGCCGGCGCACGCTTGTTGGCTTGAGCCTGATGGCAGCGCAGGCGTTCTTCTACAACGCGATCTTCTTCACCTACGCGCTGGTGCTGACCGACTTCTACGCCGTCCCCGCCGATCACGTCGGCTGGTATCTGCTGCCGTTCGCGATCGGAAACTTCCTTGGCCCGGCGCTGCTCGGCCGGCTGTTCGACACCGTCGGGCGGCGCCCCATGATCGCCACCACCTACGCGCTCTCGGGGATATTGCTTGCCGGCGCGGGCTATCTGTTTGCGATTGGCGCTTTGTCGGCGACGGGCCAGACGATTGCCTGGATGGTGATCTTCTTCTTCGCCTCTGCCGCGGCGAGCTCGTCCTATCTCACGGTGAGTGAAATTTTTCCGCTCGAGGTGCGCGCGCTCGCCATCGCTTTCTTCTATGCTGTCGGCACTGGCATTGGCGGCGTTGCCGGACCGTGGCTGTTCGGCGCGCTCATCGACACCGGCTCGCGCTTTAGCCTGTTCGTGGGCTATCTCTTTGGGTCGCTGCTGATGCTCGCGGCGGCATTCATCGTGGCGCGCTACGGCGTGGCGGCTGAACGCAGATCACTGGAGAGCATCAGCCGACCGCTCGCCGCTGTTGCGGATTGACGCTTCCGAGCCTGCGTTGGGCAACAAGTGCCGTCGTTGCCGGGCTTGACCCGGCAATCCATCCCACTTGAATGAAGCGCTTCTTTCCGATGGATGTCGGATCGAGGGCGCGCGATAGCGGCGGCACCCGTAGAAGGGACGTTGATGGCGGCAAACTGGAGTTCACATGGCGAGCGCGAGATGTCCGCGCGCAAGCGGGATATCCGCCGCCTGGCCGACGCGAGCGCGCCC
>DATNNX010000008.1:0-10374 GCA_035601615.1 Xanthobacteraceae bacterium | reverse complement strand
GCATCGCGGTGCGGGTGGCGAAACTACCCATGGCCGCCGTATTGCGCACGGAGGCAACGGACGAAACGCAAGGCTTCATGAAGGCCCTCGTCGGTAGTGATGATGACCTCATTCGCGGCTTCACGATGATCGGCGCCGAGGCAGGCGAGGTCATGGCGGCGGTGCAAACCGCGATACTGGCAAAGCTGCCGTATCAGAGATTGCGCGACGCCATTCTCGCGCACCCGACCATGGCCGAAGGGCTGGGCTCGCTGTTTGAAAACGTCCCGTCTCGATCTGCTGCAACCGAGCCGCGCCAACCGCTAGCCGCGACTGCGTAGCCCGCCCTGCAAGATCAGGCGAGGGATCATACTGGCTGATGATTGGAGAAAAGGATGGCTGTTAGTGAAGCTGACGTGCGTCAAGTCTTTCGAGGACTGGAGAACGGCAATCGAGGCAAGTTCTTCGACCATGTCGCCGATAATGTCGATTGGATGGTTGAAGGAGCCCATTCCCTTGCTGCTCACTACCGCTCCAAGGGTGACTTTCTTGCCGGCAGCTTTGCGAATCGGATCATGCCTCTAGGTGCGCAGCTTGTCGTGGAACATGTAATGGTGAGAGACGACGAAGCCGTCGTCGAGCTCCGCTCGTTGGCGACCGCAAAGGACGGCGTTCGGTTCGACACTCGCTACTGCTGGGTTGTCCATTTCGCGGGAGAGATCATCGATCAGGTTCGAGCCTATCTGGACTCTGCAATGGTCGCGCGCCTTTTTGACGAGAATCGAAATCTCATCCAATCGTCGACGAGATCGCATAATGGCAAAGTTCTCGGTGTTCGCCGCGGAGAAGGCATCGAAAGCCGCGAACCCGAGTCTCAAAGCGGCGAGCGCCTCTCAAACTCAAGCTTATGAGATCGGGGTGCGTATCAGGGCGCGTGAGGTTCTTTAGCTTTGTAATACAACTGGGAGTCAATCATGAACGCCCTCGAAAGCATGTTGATCAGGTTCGGGCTGCTCAAAGATGATCTTGACTATCACCTGCTTCGCGCATCGATGGTCATCATCTTCTTGGCCTTTGGCTATCAGAAATGGTGGGAGTACGAGGCACAGGTGCTGATCCCGTACATCAGTAACGGCCCTCTCATTTTCTGGCTGTATCCTGTGTTCGGCATCCGCGGCGCGAGTTGGTTCTTGGGGGTTTCGGAATGGCTGTTCGGCGCGCTCTTGTTCCTGGGGTTCTGGAACAAAAAATTGGGAATTCTTGGAGCCCTTGGCTCGTGCGCGACATTCGTAGGGACCGTCACCATCATCCCGTTCATGCCGAACGGCTGGGATCCGGCTGCCGGGTTTCCGGCAATGGCGGGGAACGTTCCTTTCCTGGTGAAGGATATAGTTCTCCTGGCTGTATCGTTCTATTTGCTGAAGCAAGACGTGATGAGAGCGTCACTTTCCGCACGAAAAACCGCTGATACGAGAACTGCAGCCGCTAGCGTCGCTGGTGCATCGCTCACTGCGCCAAACCAGTAACCAAATCCTGGGTAGGCACCACTTCGATTTGCCAGTGGTTTACGGCCGCTTGCCAGGGCTAAGGGCGCCCCATGGACCGCTTGGCCGCGATGGAAACGTTTGTGCGGGTGGTCGATGCCGGCTCGTTCTCCGGCGCGGCCAACCAGTTGCCCTGGCGGCGCTCCTGACGCCCTTATCGGGGAAGACCCAGAACTTGTCGGAGGCTATAACATCCACGGCCGCGCAGCTGCTTCTACGGTGGCGGTCAAGCGAGGCCGTAGCCGAGCGCCTCGACTAAAAAAATTGTCACGGAGAGCTGACATGGAACGAGAAGGTAGCGGTCCGTCATCTCTTCTCAACGGCGCTACACCTGGCAACGGGAGCAGACCGAGAGATGCCGCAGACGCCGCGGCGACGATCGGAAAGAGCTTTCCCGGCCGCCGGCCTGCCCCTGCGACCATGGTGATTTTCGGCGCCGCCGGCGATCTGACCAAACGCCTCGTCGTGCCGGCGCTCTACAATCTCGTCAGGGGCGGCAAGCTTCCCGAAGGCTTCGCCATGATCGGCATCGATCGTAACGATGAGACGACCGAGGCGTGGCGCAGCAACCTGACGAACATGATTCAAGCCTTCGCTCGCGCCGGCGGCGGCGAGCGGCAGGCGCTCGACGAGCAGGCCTGGTCGTCGCTCGTCAATCGCATGCATTATATGCGCGGGGACTTCACGCAGGCTGAGACTTACGGTCGGCTCGAGAAGCTGCTGAACGAGCAATGCGGGCGGCAGGGCGGTACGGGCCACGTCCTGTTCTATCTGGCGGTCGCCGACCGGTTCTTCGGCCCGGTGATCGAGCAACTCGGCCGCGCCGGACTCGCCCGGCAGTCCGAGACAGCATGGCGGCGGGTGATCATCGAAAAACCCTTCGGCCACGACTTTGCATCGGCCGAGGCTCTCAACGCGCAGATCCTCAAAGTCTTGTCCGAGGACCAGATCTACCGCATCGATCATTTCCTCGGCAAAGAAACCGTCCAGAACATTTTGGTGCTGCGCTTCGCCAACGGCATCTTCGAGCCGCTGTGGAACCGCGATCATATCGACCACGTTCAGATTACGGCCGCCGAGACCGTCGGCGTCGAGGCCCGCGGCCGCTTCTACGAAAAGACCGGCGCGCTACGCGACATGGTACCGAACCATCTGTTCCAACTCCTTGCCATGATCGCCATGGAGCCGCCGATCTCATTCGATGCGGATGCCGTGCGCGCGAAGAAGACGGAGCTGTTCCAGGCGCTTCATCCGATCTCGCCGGAGAATGCGGTGCGCGGCCAGTACGCCGCCGGCGTTGTGCTCGGCAAGAGCGTTGGCGATTACCGGCGCGAGGCGGACGTCGCACCGGATTCGGGAACGGAAACCTATGTTGCGCTCAAGCTCGGCATCGACAACTGGCGCTGGGCCGGTGTGCCGTTTTATCTGCGCACCGGCAAGTACCTTTCCGCCCGAACCACGGAAGTTGCGGTGCAATTTCGTCAAGCGCCCTATGCACTTTTTCGCGATACCCCGGTCGAGCGACTGCCCCCAAATATCTTGATGCTCCGCATCCAGCCGGATGAGGGGCTGTCGCTCAGTTTCAGCGCCAAGCGTCCCGGCGCCGATATCGAGATCGACGGGGTCCAAATGGACTTCGCCTATCGGGACTATTTCGCGCCGCTGGCCTCGGTCGGCTACGAAACGCTGATCTATGATTGCCTGATCGGGGACGCCACGCTGTTCCAGCGCGCCGACGCGGTCGAGGCGGGCTGGCGCGCCGTTCAGGGACTGATCGATGCCTGGGCCAAGACCCCTGCCGAGGATTTTCCCAATTATGCCGCCGGCAGCGCCGGGCCCGCCGCTGCCGATCGCCTGCTCGCGCGCGATGGGCGCGCATGGTTGCCGATCAGGGCCGATCATCGCCACACGGGGCGCAGCCCATGATCGGCGCGCCGTCCTCCTCTCTCCGTTCATCCCCGCGCAAGCGGGGATCCAGGGCCACAGCCTCCGGCCCCTGGGTTCCCGCTTGCGCGGGAACGAACGGAGAGAGAAGCGGTGCATCCCGTTCCATATGTCCCACGATCTTCCTTGCGGCGCATCGCGCTGCCGCGCAAGCAGTCGAAACGGGTTTTAACGAACGCGGGGGCGCGACGGAGGTAACAGCATGAAGGCCACTCGCATCCTGCACGACCTGGGCCAGAGCCTCTGGCTCGACAACATCACGCGCAACTTGTTGAAAACGGGCGTGCTCCGCCGCTACATCGACGAGCTCTCGGTGACGGGGCTGACCTCGAACCCGACGATCTTCGACCACGCCATCAAGAACAGCAGCGACTACGATAGCGCAATCAAGAGCAAGCTCGCGCAGGGCAAGTCGGGGGAGAAGCTGTTCTTCGAGCTCGCGCTTGAGGATATCAGAGAGGCAGCGGACCTCTTTTGGCCGGTTCATGACCGAACCTGCGGCGTGGACGGCTGGGTTTCGCTGGAAGTCTCGCCTTTGCTGGCGCACGACACCAAATCGACCATTGCCGAGGCCAAGGACCTGCACGCGCAGGCGCGGCGCCCCAATATCTTCATCAAGATTCCCGGCACGCCCGAGGGCCTGCCCGCCATCGAAGAGGCGATCTTCGCGGGTGTGCCGATCAACGTCACCCTATTGTTCTCCGACGACCAGTATGTGGCGGCCGCGAACGCCTTCATGCGCGGCATCGAGCGGCGCATCGAAGCGGGTCTGCAGCCCGACGTCGCATCGGTGGCATCGCTCTTCATCAGCCGTTGGGACGTCGCGGTGACCGGGAAGGTGCCGGCGGAGCTCAACAATCGGCTCGGCATCGCCGTCGCCAAGCGGACCTACAAGGCCTATCGCGACTTGTTGACTTCTCCGCGATGGATGCGCGCCTACAATGCCGGCGCACGCCCGCAACGCTTGCTGTGGGCCAGCACCGGGACCAAGGATCCGAAGGCGTCCGATGTGCTCTACATCAAGAGTTTAGCCGCGCCATTCACGGTCAACACCATGCCCGAGGGTACGCTGAAGGCGCTTGCCGACCACGGCGAGGTCGGCGCGACGCTAGGCGCGGACGGCGGCAACACGGAAGAGGAGCTGGCGCGGTTCGCGAAGGCGAAGATCGATGTCGATGCGCTGTCGCGGCAGCTGCAAGACGAAGGGGCAACTTCCTTCGTCAAATCCTGGAAGGACCTGATGGACGTGATCGGCTCCAAATCCGCCGTCCTCGAACGAGCGAGCTAGCGCGATGAAAAGGCCCGCCGCCCGGAAACGCAAGAGCCGGCAGCCCCGAGCGCGCGCCGCAAAGGCGTCGCCACGAAGAAAAGTGTTGGTCATCGACGTGGGCGGGACCGCGGTCAAGATCCTTGCCACCGGGCAAACCGAGCACCGCTCGTTTGCGTCCGGGCCGACGATGACCCCGCGTCAAATGGTATCCGCAGTGAAGAAGCTCGCCCGGGATTGGGACTATGACGCGGTATCGATCGGCTATCCCGGCCCGGTCGTCCACGGCCAACCGATCGCCGAACCACACAATCTCGGACGCGGTTGGGTCGGGTTCGATTTCGCAGCTGCATTCGGCCGCCCGGTGAAGCTCGTCAACGATGCAGCCATGCAAGCGCTGGGCAGCTACAACGGCGGCAAGATGCTCTTTCTCGGCCTCGGAACCGGATTTGGATCGGCGATGGTCGTGAACGGCATCGTCGAGCCCATGGAGCTCGGTCACCTTCCTTACAAGAAGAGTATCTACGAGGACTACGTGGGCCGGCGCGGACTGGAGCGGTACGGAAAGAAGAAGTGGCGCCGCCAGGTTGCCGATGTCGTGGCGCGTTTCATTGCCGCGCTCGAACCCGATGATACCGTCATCGGTGGAGGCAACGTCAAAAAGCTCAACTCGCTGCCGCCCGGTTCTCGCGCCGGCGACAACGACAATGCCTTCGCCGGCGGATTCCGGCTGTGGGAGCGCGCTCAACCGCACGCCGGCATGCCTTCGAGACCATGGACTTGAGCGATCGCAGAGGATGCCGAAATGGCTGCACGATCGGAGATATCTCGCACGCAATCGACGGGGAAAGATGCGGCATGGCGGGCGCTCCAAGGTCATTACGAGACCATGCGCAGCCGCCATCTGCGCGACTTGTTCGCGCATGATCCCAAGCGCGGCGAGCGGATGACGGTCGAGGCCGCCGGCATCTTTCTCGATTATTCGAAAAATCGCATCGACGACGAGACGCTGAGGCTGCTCCTCGCGCTCGCCGAGCAATCCGCCCTGCGCGAGCGCATCGACGCCATGTTCCGCGGCGAGAAGATCAACATCACGGAAAATCGCGCGGTCCTGCACGTTGCCCTGCGCGCGCCGAAGGGCGCGTCCATCGTGGTCGACGGCAAGAACGTCGTGCCGGAGGTCCATGCCGTGGTCGACAAGATGGCCGCCTTCGCCGATCGCATCCGCAGCGGCGAATGGAAGGGTCACACCGGAAAACGCATTCGCAACGTCATCAATATCGGTATCGGCGGCTCCGACCTGGGGCCGACGATGGCTTACGAGGCGCTCAAGTCCTACAGCGACCGCGCCATGACGTTCCGCTTCGTGTCCAACGTCGACGGCACCGATTTCGTCGAGGCGACGAGAGACCTCGACCCGGCAGAGACAATGTTCATCATTTCCTCGAAGACCTTCACCACGCTCGAGACAATGACCAACGCGCAAAGCGCGCGCGATTGGTCGCTGCGCGGCCTCGGCGGCGATGCCAAGGCGGTCGCCAGGCATTTCGTCGCCGTCTCAACGAACGCGGAACAAGTCGCAGCATTCGGCATCGATACCGCCAACATGTTCGAGTTCTGGGACTGGGTCGGTGGCCGTTACTCGATGGATTCCGCGATCGGGCTTTCGACCATGCTTGCGATCGGGGGGGATCACTTCCGCTCCATGCTCGAGGGCTTCCACGCGATGGACGAACATTTCCGTACCGCGCCATTCGCGCACAATCTGCCGGTGCTCATGGGGCTGCTCGGCGTCTGGTACAACGACTTCTTCGGCGCGCAGACGGTCGCCGTTTTGCCCTACGAGCAGTATCTCAAGCGCTTCCCCGCCTATCTCCAGCAGCTGACCATGGAGAGCAACGGCAAGCACGTGACGCTGTCGGGAACGCCAGCCGAGCATCAGACAGGTCCCATCTACTGGGGCGAGCCGGGTACCAACGGCCAGCACTCGTTCTACCAGCTGATCCACCAGGGCACGCGATTCATTCCGTGCGACTTCATCGCCTTCACTCACCCGCTCAACGCGCTGGGACGCCACCACGATCTGCTGCTGGCCAACGTCTTTGCGCAGACGCAGGCGCTTGCGTTCGGCAAAACGCACGAGCAGGTCAAGGCCGAAGGCACGCCGGATTGGCTCGTCCCGCACCGCGTCTGCGAGGGAAACCGGCCGTCGAACACCATCCTGATGGACCGTTTGACTCCGGCGGCGCTCGGAAAGCTCGTTGCGCTGTACGAACACAGCGTCTTCACCCAGGGAACGATCTGGAACATCGACTCGTTCGATCAGTGGGGCGTCGAGCTCGGCAAAGTTCTGGCACAGCGCATCATCCCAGAGCTCGAGAGCAAGAGCGAGCCCAAGCTCGGCCATGACAGCTCGACCAACAATCTGATCCGCCGCTACCGCAGGCTCAAGGGCGCAACGTGACGACCGGCGCGGCCAAGCTCGCTCCCTCAATTCTCGCGGCCGATTTCGCCCGCTTGGGCGATCAGGTGGCCGAGGCCGAACGCGCCGGAGCCGATCGCATCCACGTCGACGTGATGGACGGACATTTCGTGCCAAATCTGTCCATGGGCGCCGTGGTCGTCAAATCGCTACGGCGCGTGACGCGACTGCCGCTGGAAGTGCACCTGATGATCTTTAATCCGGATTTTTTTCTCGATGAGTTCGCGCAGGCCGGGGCCGATTCATTCTTGGTGCATTGGGAGGGCAACACCGACCTGTCACGCACCGTGCAACGGATCAAGGCACTGGGAAAAGGCGCCGGTGTCGCCATCAATCCGGCAACGCCTGCGAGCGTGCTCGAGGACATCATGCCGGACCTCGACCAAGTGCTGGTCATGACCGTGAACCCGGGTTTCGGACATCAACATTTCCTCCCGACGACGCTCCCGAAGATTTCTCGTGCGCGCGAGATGATCGAACGCATCAGGCCTCCCTGCAGCCTCGAGGTGGATGGAGGGATCGACGCGACTTCGGCGCCGCGGGCGGTCGCCGCGGGCGCCGATGTGCTGGTGGCGGGATCGGCGATTTTCAACGACAGCGAAGGCATCGCCGCCGCCATGGCGCGGCTGCGGGATGCGGTTCAATGCTAATGAGGAATTCGGCGAAATGGGATCGTCGCGAGCGACGAACTCGGTTCTACCCTCCCCCTTGTGGGGAGGGTCGGCGCGAAGCGCCGGGGTGGGGGTCGTGCGATGATCCGCTGACGGACCCCCACCCCCAGCCCCTCCCCACAAGGGGGAGGGGAGCAGACTGAGTGCGCCGCGTGATCATGCATCCAGCACAAGTGAAAATGCGTTAGTGGAGAAACAAGTCATGCAGCTCGCGATGATCGGATTGGGCCGGATGGGCGCGAATATGGTGCGGCGATTGATCAAGGGCGGCCACGAATGTGTGGTCTTCGACATGTCGCTGAAGGCGGTCGCCGATCTGGCGCGGGAGAAGGCGGTCGGCGCCGCCTCGCTTGCGGACCTCGTGGCTAAGCTCAAGAAGCCGCGCGCGGTCTGGCTGATGGTGCCAGCGGCGGTCGTGGACAAGAGCATTGCGGACCTCGTGCCCCATCTCGAGCGCGGCGACATCCTCATCGACGGCGGCAATTCTTATTATGTCGACGACATCCGCCGCGCCCAGGAACTCGCGTCGAAAGGGATCAACTACGTGGATGTCGGGACCAGCGGCGGCGTGTGGGGCCTGGAGCGCGGCTACTGCATGATGATCGGCGGCCCGGAGGCGGCCGTGCGGCACCTCGATCCGATCTTCGAGACGCTCGCCCCGGGTGCGGGAAATATCCCGCGCACGCCCGGCCGCGAGAAGATCGGCGGCACCGCCGAGCTCGGTTACCTGCACTGCGGGGGAAACGGCGCCGGTCACTTCGTCAAGATGGTCCACAACGGCATCGAGTACGGCATCATGGCCGCCTATGCCGAGGGGATGAGCATTCTGCGCCACGCCAATGTGGGCGAGCAGCAGCAGGCGGTCGACGCCGAGACGACACCGCTGCGCAATCCGGAGCTTTATCGCTACGATCTCAACCTGCGCGACATTGCAGAAGTGTGGCGGCGCGGCAGCGTCATCGCCTCCTGGCTGCTCGACCTCACCGCAACCGCGCTGACCAAGGACCCCACACTCGAGACTTTTGCGGGGAGAGTCTCCGATTCCGGGGAGGGGCGCTGGACGATCAAAGCCGCAATCGACGCGGCCGTGCCCGTCCCGGTGCTGTCGACCGCGCTCTACGAACGGTTCAGCTCGCGCGGGGAAGCGCAGTTTGGCAACAAGCTGCTCTCCGCCATGCGCTACGAATTCGGCGGCCACCTGGAGAAAAGCGCGCCCTGAACGCAGACATGCATCGAGGCCGGTCGGCGTAACCGGAGAACATCGTGAAGATCGAAGTCTATCCCGATGACGAGGCCGTCGCCCGCAGGGCGGCGACGGTCATTGCGGATGCTGCGCGCGCGGCGCTGGCATCGCGCGGACGCTTCGTGATGGCGCTCAGCGGCGGCCGCACGCCCTGGCTGATGCTGCGCGCATTGGCGGCCGACGCGCTTCCCTGGAGACAGGTGCACGTGATTCAGGTCGACGAGCGGGTTGCCCCCGCAGGCGATTCCGACCGCAACCTCACGCATCTCCGCGACAGCCTGCTCGATCATACGCCGCTCGCCGCCGATCACGTCCATCCGATGCCGGTCGAAGCGGTGGACCTTGACCGCGCGGCCGAGGAATACGCCCGCACACTGCAAGAGGTGGCATGCTCGCCGCCCGTGCTCGATCTCGTTCATCTCGGCCTCGGAGCGGATGGCCACACCGCCTCGCTGGTGCCCGGCGATCCGGTCCTCGATGTCGTCGACGCGGATGTTGCCGTGACCCGGCCCTACCAGGGCCGGCGCCGCATGACTTTGACCTTTCCCATCATCAATCGGTCGCGGCTCATCCTGTGGCTGGTGACCGGCGCGGAGAAGGCCGTGGCGCTCGCGCACCTGCGCGAGAGCGATCGTTCCATTCCGGGCTCGCGCGTGCGTTCCGATCGCGCGCTGGTGCTCGCCGACCGCGCGGCAGCCGATCGGCTCGGCAACACCGAACAATTGGAGGCGTAAGAATGAGCGCTATCGCCACCCCCGCAATGACTTTACCCCGTCAGATGAGCGAGGCTCAACTGGACCAGTTGTCGATCAATTGCATTCGCACGCTGTCGATCGATGCTGTGCAACAGGCAAAATCCGGGCATCCCGGCACGCCGATGGCGCTGGCGCCGCTCGTCTACACGCTGTGGAACCGGGTCATGCGCTTCGATCCGCAGGATCCGATTTGGCCTAATCGCGACCGCTTCCTGCTCTCCAACGGCCACGCTTCGATGCTGCTGTGGTCGGTGCTCCATCTCACCGGCACGCGCGCCGTCAATGCCGATTATGAGCGGCTGGGGCAACCCGCGGTTTCGCTCGATGATATCCGTCATTTCCGCCAACTCGGCAGCAAGGCGCCGGGCCACCCCGAATACCACTTGGTTTCCGGAGTCGAGTCGACGACCGGTCCGCTCGGGCAAGGCGTCGCTACCAGCGTGGGCATGGCCATCGCCGAGGCCTGGCTCGCCAACCTCTACAATCGCC
>DATNNX010000007.1:0-6500 GCA_035601615.1 Xanthobacteraceae bacterium | reverse complement strand
CGCGTGCATTGGCTTTAGCGAGGGAACCGGGAGGGATGTGTGAGCTACTTCACACTTAGAGTGTGAAATTAGTCCCCGGCGGTGATGGTTGGAATAGCGGTGGTGATGGTTGGAATAACCGCGATCACGGACACCGGCAAGCGCTTCAAGGTACCGGGCCATCCTGCATCTGCGCGCATGAGCCCGCGGTAGCGGGACGCGGGTCGCTTTTGCAGCGAAGCGGACGTGCACCGACGTGCCGGCGCGTCCAGATCGCACACCTGGCGACGAGGTACGCCGTCCCCGCGATCGCTAGGGCGTATTCAGGTGAAGTGGAATCAGCGCGAGCGGCGAACTCGGTCTGCTCCCTCCCCCCTTGTGGGGGAGGGCTGGGGAGGGGGGTGGTGCAGTGAGATCTCGGTGGCGCCACCTGCCCAGAATCGCACGACCCCCACCCCCAACCCCTCCCCACAAGGGGGAGGGGAGCACACCGAGATCGTTGCGCGTTCGTCGACACTCATTGTGAAACTGCTCTAGCCCGCGAGCCTACCCCGAAGCCGGCGGGCTGACGAGCTATGGAACAAGCCTCGCCGACGCGCACCGCCAAGTCGACGCGAGAACGGTGGGTTACGGCGCTGCGCGCCTAACCCACCCTACGAACTCCATGGTGATTGCACATCGCGGGCATGACACCGTTCGTTCACGGCGCTTGGTGCCCGTGCTCCTTGATCGGTGCCCGCGGCCGCGCGTTAGTAACGTGCGCCGTAGTAGCCGAAATACGCCCGGTCTCCGTAGCCGTAGTACGGCGGATAGCTATAGCTGGAGTACGCCGGATAACCGTAGCCGTACGCGGGATAACCGTAGCCGTAAGAGGGACCATACGCGTAGCCGTAAGACGGATACGCATAATAGGGCCGTGCAAAGGCGCTTCCGACGAGCGCGCCTACGGCGAAGCCGCCAAGCGCCGGGCCCCACCAGCCACCCCTCCAGCGCGCATCCGCCGTGGTGGGCGTGGCAACTCCCGCGGCCACGACCGCCGCCGCTGCGAGAGCGATAAGAGATTTCCGCATAGGATTCACCTCGATCTGAGGACTCGGTCTTAAAACGCGAGTTCTCTCGAAATGTTCCGCCAACAAACGTTCGCAGGCCGAGGAGAGGAAGCGCTAAAGCCGCTGGCGAGCGGCTGACGCAGGCCAGCGGCCCTATACCAACAGCCAGCTCTTTTGAATTGCCACAATTCGCGCAGCTAACAAGTGGCTCTACCTACCTCAGTGCGAGATAAACGAGTAGATAACCCAGATTACGATAATAGCCGCCAGAATGAGTATCCAATTGGAAATTTGAACGCCCGCTATCGATGTTTTCTGGCTGAACCATTCCATGGCTTTCCTCCCAGATAGGGACGCCTCACTTGGCAGCCTCCCATGCCTCTAACACATTCACAATATCACCAACCTCCCAAAGTCGCTCGGTCACCACTACCCCGTCATTGCCGGGCTTGACACCGCAAGTCGGGTTTACCCGACTTGCGGCGCTTAAAGATGCGCAACTCGGGCAAGCCCGAGTTGCGGTGCAATCCATCCATCTTCGCAAAAACGTCTTGCGAAGAAGATGGATGCGCGGGGCTAAAGCGCGTTCACGCGCGTCCATAGCCCGTCGAAGACGGGCGTGAACGCCCTTATGGACGCGCTTGTGCCCGCGCATGACGAGTCAAGGGCAACTGCCGTCCGTATTAGTGCAACGGTCTTCCGGCGCAGCAGTATGGGGAAGAGGACCGCGTATGCTCTTACTGCACAAGAGACGTAGATGCCCGCGACATAAGCGCGTTCACGCGCGTCTTCCGACGCGCTATGCGCGGGCATGACGATTCAACCTCAGTCCGCTTGAGCGCTTATACGTCGACGCTCGCGGCGAGCGCGTTCTCCTGGATGAATTCGCGCCGCGGCTCGACGATGTCGCCCATGAGCTTGGTGAAGATATCGTCGGCTTCGTCGATCGCCTTCACGTTGACCTGCAGCAGCGAGCGGGCGTTGGTGTCGAGCGTCGTCTCCCAGAGCTGATTGGGGTTCATCTCGCCGAGACCCTTGTAGCGCTGCAGCGCGAAGCCTTTCCTTCCGGCGTCGGTCACCGCCTCGAACAAGCCGACCGGGCCGTGGATCGCGCTCTCCTCGTCCTTGCGGCGCAGCGTGGCCGGACGCGGATAGATCTGTTGCAGCGTCACCGCATGCTCGTCGAGCTTACGCGCGTCGGCCGAGCCGAGCAGCGCCTGATCGAGGATCGCAACCTCTTTGACCCCGCGCACGGTGCGCTCGAAGCGGAAGCCTTCGCCTTCCGTGAACTCGCCCTGCCAGCCGCGCTCCGTCTCTTCCGACAACGCGTCGAGCCGGCGCGCGATGTATTTCGCGGCCTCCGTGGCTTTGCGCGGGTCGCCGAAAATATCGGGAGTGAGCATGCCCGCGATCGCCGCTTGCTCGACTACGCGGCGGTTGTAGCGGCTGTGCAGCCCGTTGAGCACGTTGCGGATCACGCGCGCCTGCTCGACGAGCTGCCGCAGGTCCGCGCCGGCGCGATGCTCGCCGGAATGGAGCTGCAGCACCGCATCTTCCAGGCCGCTGGCGATGAGATAGTCCTGGAGCGCCCGCTCGTCCTTGAGATACTGCTCCGACTTGCCGCGCGCCACCTTGTAAAGCGGCGGCTGCGCGATGAAAAGATGGCCGCGGTCGATGATCTCGCGCATCTGCCGGTAGAAGAAGGTGAGCAGCAGCGTGCGAATGTGCGAGCCGTCGACGTCGGCATCCGTCATGATGATGATCTTGTGGTAGCGCAGCTTGTCGGCATTGAACTCGTCGCTTATCCCGGTTCCGAGCGCCGTGATGAGCGTGCCGATTTCCTGGCTGGACAGCATCTTGTCCATGCGCGCGCGCTCGACGTTGAGGATTTTGCCGCGCAGCGGCAGCACCGCCTGGAACGCGCGATTGCGGCCCTGCTTGGTCGAGCCGCCGGCGCTGTCGCCCTCGACGATGAACAATTCGGATTTCGTGGGGTCGCGCTCCTGGCAATCGGCGAGCTTGCCGGGGAGGGACGACACATCGAACGCGCCCTTTCGGCGCGTGAGCTCGCGCGCCTTGCGCGCGGCCTCGCGCGCCGCCGCCGCCTCGACCACCTTGCCGACGATGATCCTGGCCTCCGCCGGATGCTCCTCGAGCCAATATTGCAGCGCCTCGTTGATGACCGCCTCGACCACCGGGCGGACCTCGGAGGAGACGAGCTTGTCCTTGGTCTGCGAGGAGAATTTCGGGTCCGCCACCTTGCACGAGAGGACCGCCGTGAGCCCTTCGCGGCAATCGTCGCCGGTGAGCGCAACCCGCTCCTTCTGCGCCACGCCGCTCTTCTCGGCATAGCCGGTGACCTGGCGCGTGAGCGCGCCGCGGAAGCCGGCGAGGTGGGTACCGCCGTCGCGCTGCGCGATCGTGTTGGTGAAGCACAGCACCGCCTCGTGGTAGCCGTCGTTCCACCACAGCGCGCACTCGACCGTGATGCCCTCGCGCTCGCCCTTGATCATGATCGGCGCGGGAACGAGCGGCGTCTTGTTGCGGTCGAGATATTTGACGAAGGCCTCGACCCCGCCCTCGTAGCGCAGCTCCTCGCGCTTCTCCACCGGATGGCGCATGTCGGAGAGCACGATCAGCACGCCCGAGTTGAGGAAGGCGAGCTCGCGCAGCCGGTGCTCCAGCGTCGCGAAATCGAACTCGGTCATGGTGAATGTTTTCGGGCTCGGCAGGAACGTCACCTCGGTGCCGCGCTTGCCCTGCGAGGAGCCGACGACCGACAGCGGCTTGACCGCCTCGCCGTCGCGGAATTCCATGAAGTATTCCTGGTCGTCGCGCCAGATGGTGAGCTTGAGCCAGCTCGACAGCGCATTCACCACGGACACGCCGACGCCGTGCAGCCCGCCGGAGACCTTGTAGGCGTGTTGGTCGAATTTCCCGCCGGCGTGGAGCTGGGTCATGATGACCTCGGCCGCCGAGACCCCTTCGCCCTTGTGAATGTCGGTCGGGATGCCGCGCCCGTCGTCGCGCACCGTGCAGGAGCCGTCCGGATTGAGCGTGACGATGACCTCTTTGGCGAAGCCGGCGAGCGCCTCGTCGATGGCGTTGTCGACGACCTCGTACACCATGTGGTGCAGGCCGGAACCGTCGTCGGTGTCGCCGATATACATGCCCGGCCGCTTGCGCACGGCATCGAGGCCCTTGAGAACCTTGATCGAATCCGAATCGTATTCGGTGGAGACAGGGGGAGCTTGGCGGGCAGGTTCGGCCATGGAGAAATTTGCGAATCGCTTTTTGAAGTTGATGGGAGAACGAAGGTGGTTTGACACGAAACAGCGGCGTCGTACAGCCCAAAGTGACGCCTTGTAAGTAATTGTTTTTTATGGAATTTCAAGGATTGGCGCGGTGCGAAAAAAGGCCCGCAAAATGGCGCGATTCTGCCCCCTTGGAGGCGCCGATTTTCTGTGTCTTCTCACCGACTCTTTTGGCGCGATTTCCACGCCGGAAACGCTCGCGCCGCGTGCAGATTGGCCGGGTAGGGTGGGAAAATCGCCTCGCAAATCGTCGCCGTCGCCGCTCGTGCCCTCGCCCCGCGAAGCGGGGAGAGGGCTCAAGACTCCACCAACAATCTCGTGCGGGTGAGGGGCGCGACAAGCTGCCCCTCACCCCAACCCTCTCCCCGCTCCGCGGGGCGAGGGAGCATACCGAGATCGCCGCTTGCGAGTCGCGACTCCCGCGCCCGCGGCTATGTTCGTTTCACCTCTCCCGGCAACACCTCGAACACCTCCGCCTTGCCTTCGATCTCGGCGAAGACCGCGGCATCGGCGCCGGTCATCCAGGCTTGCGCGCCGAGCGCGTCCAGCTCCGCGTAGAGCGCGCTGCGCCGCGCAGGGTCAAGGTGCGCGACGACCTCGTCCAGCAGCAGCACCGGTGCCAAGCCCGACATTTCGGCCAGCAGCCCTGCATGGGCGAGAACGAGCCCGATGAGCAATGCCTTCTGCTCGCCGGTCGAGGCGTCGGCGGCGGCGATTTGCTTCTCCGCGTGGGTGACGGCGAGATCGCTCAGGTGCGGGCCGTCGAGCGTGCGGTGCGCGGCGGCGTCGCGTGCCCGATTGTCCTTGAGCACCGCGCGATAGCGGTCCTCGACCTCCACTGCGGGCGAAACCGGCACCAGCCGCTCCATCCAGCCGTCGAGCGCGATCTCCGCCGCGGGGAATGCCGAGCCCGGATGTTTGCGCGCGGCAAGCGTCGTCTGCAGCCGGCCCACTGTTTCCACCCGCGAGGCCGTCACCGCGACCGCGAGCTCCGCGGTTTCGTGCTCGATCGCGTCGAGCCAGTGCGAATCGGGACGCGCCTCCTCGAGCAGCCGGTTGCGCGAGCGCAGTGCGCGTTCGAGCGCGTTGACCCGCGTCATGTGCTCGGCATCGAGCGCGAGCGCGAGCCGGTCGAGAAAGCGCCGGCGCTCGGCGGCCGCGCCGGTGAACAAGCCGTCCATGGCCGGCACGAGCCAAACCACGCGCAGGTGGTCGGCAAACGCCGCCGCCGAGGCGACCGGCTCGCGGTCGATGCGGCATTTGCGCGAGATGACCGCGTCCTCGCTCGCCGGCGGCTCGATGCCCGTGCCCAAGCTCGCGAGCCCTAGCGCGCCCTCGACGTCCGCCGAGGCGGCCCATGATCCGTCGCCCTCGGCAAACGCCACATCCTCGAGCGTGGCGCGGCGCAGGCCGCGTCCCGGGGTGAGAAACGAAATCGCCTCGATCAGGTTGGTCTTGCCGGCGCCGTTGGGGCCGACCAGGACCACCGGCCCCGCGCCGGCCTCGATCTGCGCCGCGCGATAGCTGCGGAAATTCGTCAGCGTCAGCCGGCGGATGCGTGCGACGGGCATACCGGTAATCAGTAATCAGCGGCGGGAAAACAGCAATCCGGTGCGGATTCGCGCAGTGGGGTGAGCGCAAGCGGCAAACTCGGTCTGCTCCCTCCCCCGCTTGCGGGGGAGGGGTGGGGAGGGGGCGAGCGTAAAGGCTCTATCATGTTGCATGCCCCCTCCCTGTCCCTCCCCCGCAAGCGGGGGAGGGGACGATGTGGCGCCGGCCGTTGCACATGCCCCGAGCGCGCTTGTTGTTGGCAATAGCCGCGCGTTCTCTCTCGCCCGGCCTATACCGAGAAACATCGCAGCGCAAGCGGGCACGCTGGCACAAGCTGCGGCGCGGCTGTTTCAAGCACAAACGACCACGCTTTCGTCGATTGGTGTGGTTATGGCGTATCGCGGCGTGACGCGAAGCGCCCGTGCATCAGCTTGGTGATGATGTCGGCGGCTTCGTGCGCGCCGCTGGCGCGCTGGTGGAAGCCGACATTGCGTAGCGCGCGCTCGAGCACGGTTCTCGACTCCTCGAGCGTGAGCGCGCCTTTATCGAACAAAACCTCGATCAAGGCGGTCACGAGCGCGCCGCCGGCAATCGCCGAACCAATGGC
>DATNNX010000006.1:0-29130 GCA_035601615.1 Xanthobacteraceae bacterium | reverse complement strand
GGCTCCTTAGAACAGTTTCACAATGAGTGTCGACGAACGCGCAACGATCTCGGTGTGCTCCCCTCCCCAACCAAACCCCGGCCTGCCGGGGTTTGGTTACTTTGAGATTTGCCGGAAGCGGGCAAGCCCGCAGCCGGCTGGGGAGGGGTTGGGGGTGGGGGTCGTGCGATTCTGCGCAGGTGGCGCCACCGAGAACTCACTGCATCACCCCCTCCCCACCCCTCCCCCACAAGGGGGGAGGGAGCAGACCGAGTTCGCCGGTCGCGCTGATTCCGCTCACCTGAATACGGCCTAGTACGCCCGATGCAGGCGGCAACGAAAATCGTCACAGCCCCTTGATCAGGCCGGCATCGATCAGCAGCCGATTGAAGCGACGCGCCTCTGCGCCGTCGGCGCAAGCGTAGAACAGTCCCTTGCAGCGCTCGAGAATCCGTTTTTGCTCGGCGAAGGACGGATCGAGCGGCAGCCCGGCGGCCTCCTGCAGCACGAGCGGAAGATAGGGTCCCTCGATCGTCTCGAGCGCGGAAGCGAGACTGACGGGTTTGAAATTGATCACGTCGATCGCGTAATAGGTCGTGTAGAAGCGCGGATCGTAGGTCATCAGCCGCCGGTTGACCCCGGCCTCGTCGAGCATGGGCTCGAGCATGAGGGAGGCGAAATCCGGCTGATGGTCGCCGTAGCGGACCAACAGGAACGGTTCGCCGGGAAACTGCCGGCGCAGCCGATCGAGCAATTCCGCATAGGCGGTAAAGCTCATGCTCTGCCGCCGCAAATATTCGTCGACCTCGGGCGCATTTCCCGGCGCTTTCCAGTCCGGCGTCAGCTCGGGCCGCCAGCGGGAATTCCAGGGGTAATGATTTGCAGCGAGATAGACCAAGACAAACATCGGCCCCTTGTCGCGCTCACGCTCGATCATCCGCGCCGCCGCGTCGTAATAGAAACGGTCCGGCTCGATGCGGTTGGTGCCGAGCGCGTCCTGATCGAGAAATCGTTGCATGCCGGTGGTAGTCTGAAAATTTCTGGCGCTCATGAAGGCCCCGAGCGCGGGATAGATCGAGAAGGTCCGATACCCGCAGCGGCGCAGCGCCGCAGGCAGGCCGCGCTCCACTCGGCCGGCGGCGATCTGCGTCACGTAGTAGGCGAAGCGCCCGAACGATCGCGCGGAGAGGCCGGCAAGCACGTTATACTCGGCGTACCAGCTCGCACCACCTGCGCTTTCGCTGATGAAGTGGCGGCGCTTGCCGTCGAAGGAGCGGAAGTGGTCGCCGTAACCGGCACCAACCTTGACGCCGGGCAAGACGCGGATGTCGAAGCTCGACTCATCGTGCACGAGGATGACGTGGGGCGGCTTTCCCCCCGGCACACAGACCGCGTTCGGCAGCGTGCGCAGGCGATCGGTCATGGCGGCAGCGGAGTCCATATATCCGCGCGTCATGAATTCGGCGGTCGCGGTGACGCCCGAGCGTGCGAATTTGGAGATGTAGCTCTCGCCGACGAACGTGTCCCAGTCCTCCTGCGGGAATGCGAGCGAGATGCCCAGCAGCGCGGCGATGCAGGTGATAAATCCCGCCGCCGCCGTCCGCCGCCGCACGCGTAACGGATCGACCCACCAGATGAGCGCCAGCGCCGGAAGCACAAGCGAAAGCGCGATGAGGACCTTGTGATAGAGCTCGGGCTTCACGGCCAGCAGAAAGCTCACCGTGTCGGGGTTGATGATCATCACGTCGAGGAAATTGGCGGTCATCCAAATCATTTCGTATTTGAGCCGCGAGAGCAGGATGAGGATGACGATCAGCGCCAGCGACAGCGCCGCCGACGGGGCCGGTCGGCGCAGGATGGCCACCCAGAAGAAATTGAGCAGGCCCCAGGTGAAGCAGAACGCGAGCTTCGGCACGAACCCGATTTCGCTCCACAGGAGGAGGCCGAGGGCGGACACGTGAAGCGCTGCGGTCAGCGCAATGGCGAGCCTGCCGCGCAGGGGCTCGCCTGCGGCCCAACGGTTGGTCAGACATGCGACGGAGGGGGGCATGGCGGGCGGCCCGTGCCCGGCAATGACAAACGTTCGCGTCCGGCACACGGACCGCTGTCATAAAACGGCATTAAATTTGTCATTTCAAGGTCAAACGGCGCCACCCGTGTGTGGCATGCGTCCATACGGACCTATGCAGGGAGATACCTTGTGCTCCTCGCTGGTCATTCCGGGGCCCGAGCGCAGCGAGGGAGCCCGGAATGACGGCGGAGTTCTCAGAAGCCCTGGATCAAGCCGGCGTCCATCAACAGCCGGTTGAAGCGCCGCGCCTCGGCGCCGTCGGCGCAGAGATAGAACAGCCCCCGGCAACGGGTGAGGATCTTCTTTTGCTCGACGAAGGTGGGATCGAGCGGCACCCCCGCCGCTTCCATCACCACGAGGGGAAGATAGGGCGCGTCGAGCGTATCGAGCGCCGAAGATAAATCGGCGAGCTGAAAGTTGATGCCTTCGATAGCGTAATAGGTGGTGAAATAACGCGGATCGCGCCGCAGGATGCGCCCCGCCACCTGGGCTTGGTCCAGCGTCGGCTCGACGTAGCGTCTGGCAAACAGCGGCTGATGATCGCCGAACCGCACGATGAGGAACGGCTGGTCGGGAAATTCGCGCTCGAGACGCGCCTTGAATTGCGCGTAGTCGTGCGCGCTCATCTCCTGGCGGCGCAGATACTCGTCGATCTCGAACGGATTTCCAGGATTGACCCACCCGGGCAGGAGATCGGGACGGTAGCGGAAATTCCATGGAAAATGATTCATCGCGAGGTTGATGAAGACAAATACCGGGCCATGATTGTGATCTTGCGCGATCACGCGCGCCGCGTAGTCGTAAAAAAAGCTGTCGGTGTCGGCGGGGCCCGTGTGCATCTGCTTGGCGTCGAGAAAGTGCTCGATGCCGGTGGACGTGTGGAAGCCCCGCGCGCCGACGAAGGCGCCGAACCAGGAATAGAGGCTATAGGTGCTATACCCGCACTTGCGCAGCGCTTCTGGCAAGCCGCGCTTCACGCGGCCAGCGGCGAGGCGGGTGACTGACTCGGCAAACCGGCCGTAAGAGCGCGCCGATAGCCCCGTGAGCACGTTGTACTCGGTGAACCAACTCGGACCGCCGGCGCCCTCCACGACGAATGCGCGAATCTTGCCGTCCGAGGAGCGAAAGCGCTCACGATAGTTCGGCGGTACCCTGACGCCAGGCATCATCGTGGCGTCGAAGCTCGACTCGTCGAACACCATGACGATGTGCGGCAGCTTGCGTGTCACCTCACAGCTTGCGCCGCCCACGAGGTTCAAGTGGTCCGTGCTCACCGCATCAGCCTCCAACACGCCTCCGGAGCTCAGGTCGACGCCCGCCACGGCGGCCGAGCGCACGAATTTGGAGACGTATTGGTGCGGGAAGAACTCGTCCTCTCGCTCGGTCGGTACTGCCAGGGACAGGGCGGCGAGCGCGGCGAGGCAGACCAGCAAGCCGAGCACGGCCCGGCTGCGGCGCAAGCGGAACCTATCGATGCGCCAGAGAACGAGCCATAGCGGGATTGTCAGCGCAAGGGCGAACGCCAGCTTCCATACCAGGCCGAAATTGACCTTGATGAAGAAGAGGAACGTGGCGAAGTCGATGAGCATCACGTCGACGAAGGTCGCCGTCATCATCAGCGTGCTGTGCTTGAACTGCGACAACACGATGAGGATGACGATAACTACAAGCGAGAGCGCCGCCGAGGTCAGTGGGCGCCGCAGCAAGGTGAGCCAAAAAAGATTGAGCACGCCCCAGGTGAGAAGGAAGGCCGCACGCGCCGCCGGCTCGTCCTCCGACCAAAGCAAGATGCCGAAGGCTATGAGATGGAGGGCGGCAAGGAGCGCAAGACTCGCAGCACGCCGGCGATCGGCGGCGAGGCGATTTTTCAGGTAGGTGGCGGCGGTCGGCATGACTCGAGGCTGCGGCCGCGTTCTCCCTCACCGAGGCTGGCGCTTGTCATATTTCTGTAACAAATTCGTCATGGCAAGTACGTTCCCCTCAGGGCAGGCCAACGCACCGTCGAGGGGAGCATGTCCGGGATCGCCGTAGGCACCCTCGTGTCCCGGATGCGGTGCAGCGCGAAACGCAGTGGAGCGGTGCACCGCTGATCCGGGACCGCCGCAGTCCGTGACGGTCCCGGGTCTGCAGCGCATCACTCCGTGCTGCGCTGCGCCCGGGACACGCCTCAAGCTCACGCTCGTACGGCAGGTCAGGGGTTATTTCGCCGCCGCGGCTTTCGCGACGAAGCGACCGTCGAAGGTTTTTGCCAGGTCGATCTTGGCGCCCTTGAGCTCGTCGTCGAAGGCGACAAGCATGTCGGCGGCCGACTGCATTCCGGCGGCGGGAATGACGCCGGTGCGCGAATAGACCGGCTTGTTTGCGCGCACCGCGGCGATGTAGAGCGCCTTATCGCCGAGGTAATAGTCCTCCGGCACGGTTGCGGCGATCTCCTCGGGCGTCGCCTTGTCGAGCCACTGCAGCGTCTTATAGAAAGCGTTGACCAGCGCCTGCACGGTTGCCGGATGTTTGTCGATGAAGTCCTGCTTGACATAGAGCACCGCCGCGGGATTCGAGCCGCCGAAAATCGCCCGCGTGCCCTCCTCCGATCGGCTGTCGGCGACGACCGTGATGTCGCCATCCTGCTCGAGCTTGGTGATCATGGGGTCGAGATTGGCGAGCGCATCGATGTCGCCTTTCTTTATCGCCGCGACTGCGGAGGGGCCGATACCGACCCCGATATAAGACGCGTCGGTCGGCTTCAGCCCCGCCTTCGACATCAGGTACATGACGAAGAAATTGGTGGAGGAGCCGGGCGCGCTTACGCCGATCTTCATGCCCTTGAGGTCGGCCGCGGATTTGTAGCCCGCCGCCTTGTCCTTACGCACTCCGACGACGATACCGGGAAAACGTCCGAGCTCGATCACGGCCCTGATGTCCTGACCCTTGGCCTGCATGCGGATGGTGTGCTCGTAGGCGCCGGTGACGACGTCGACGGATCCGCCGACCAGGGCTTGCAGTGACTGGGCGCCGCCGCGGAAATCGTTGATGGTGACGTCGAGGCCCTGCTCCTTGAAATAGCCGAGGCGCTCGCAGATCGTCAGCGGCAGATAATAGAGCGCCGTCTTGCCGCCGACGGCGAGCATGACCTGCTTCTTCTCGACGGCTTGGCCGTGTGCGGCTCCCGTGAGCGAAATTGTGAGTGCGAAAATGGCGAGCGCGGCTTGGGCTTGTTTCATCGCGTCCTCCCGGCGGCGGCATGCGAGCCACCTTATTCATCGCCTTATAAGACCGGAGGAAAGCCGCGGGAAGGCGCCCGGCTGCGACCTATGTGCGCGTTTCGGCCGCCGCCGGCCGCCAGACCAGGAGCCGCCGCTCGACCCGCGTGACGATAAAGTCAATGCCGATCACGAACGCGGCGAGCACGAGCATGCCGGCGAACACGCCGGCGACGTCGAACACACTTTCGGCCTGCTGGATGACGTAGCCGAGGCCGGCGGCCGAGCCGAGATACTCGCCGACCACGGCACCCACCACGGCAAAGCCGACCGCGGTGTGCAGCGACGAGAACATCCAGGACAGCGCCGAGGGCCAATAGACATGGCGCATGAGCGCGCGCTCGCTCATGCCCAGCATGCGCGCATTGGCGAGCACAGTCGGGCTCACCTCCTTGACGCCTTGATAAACGTTGAAGAACACGATGAAGAAAACGAGCGTGACGCCGAGCGCGACCTTCGACCAGATGCCGAGCCCGAGCCAGAGCGCAAAAATCGGCGCCAGCACGAGGCGCGGCAGCGCGTTGATCATTTTCACGTAAGGATCGAGCACCGCCGCCACCAACGGCTGTTGCGCGAACCAAAAGCCGGTCAGGATTCCGGCCAGCGAACCGATCACGAAGGCGAGCACGGATTCGATGAGCGTGATCCACAGATGCTTCCAGATCGTGCCCTCAACGAACCATTTGGCGATGCGCGTAGCAACGTCGATCGGGGTCGAGAAGAAGAACGGTGGCAGAACCTTCACGCCGGCAATCGGCACGGTGGTGAAGAGCTGCCACAGCAGCACCGCAATAATCGCGACCAGAAGCTGGAGCATCAGGAGCGTAAATCGGGACATGGCAACTCATCGAAGTGTTTCATACCGTCTCAGTTTAAAGTGAAACATCACCGCTCTCTACTGCCGCTCTTCAGGGCGAAAGCGCCGATAGCGGCGCATGCGGCACAGCGGGACCCTCGCCCCGCGAAGCGGGGAGTGGGAACTGCGCTGTTGCACGGCTCATCCGCCGCCGGTCTGCGCGTAGCCGCGGAGCACCTCGGCCTTCAGCGTGGCCCAGATCTCGCGGTGGAGCTCATGGAAGGCGGGCTCGATCTTGACCTCTGCGATGTCGCGCGGGCGCGGCAGCTTAACCTTCCAGTCGCCGATGATGCGCGCCGCCGGGCCTGCCGACATGATCACCACGCGGTCGGACAACGCGATCGCCTCCTCGAGATCGTGGGTGACGAACAGCACGGCTTTGCGGTCAGCGTTCCATAACTCGAGCAGCAGATTGCCCATGATCTGCCGCGTCTGCGCATCGAGCGGACCGAACGGCTCGTCCATGAGCAAGATTTTTGGATCGCGAATGAGCACCTGCACCAGACCGACGCGCTTCCTCTGCCCGCCCGAGAGCATGTGCGGATAGCGCGCGCCGAACTCCGCAAGCCCGACGCGACGGAGCCAGCTTCGTGCCCGCTCGCGCGCCAGCGCCCGCGCCACGCCGGCGGTCTCGAGCCCGATCGCCACGTTTTCGAGCGCGGTTTTCCATGGAAATAGCGCGTCCGCCTGGAAGAGGTAGCCGGCCTGCCGGTTGAGTCCGGCAAGCGGGGCGCCGAAGATGTCGATGCGGCCCGATGAAGGGGAAACAAGGCCGGCGGCGACGTTGAGCAACGTCGACTTGCCGCAGCCGGTCGGGCCGACGATGGCCACGAACTCGCCGTCGGCGACCGAAAGCGAGGCGCGCTCGACCGCCGGATAAGCGCCGCCAGCGGCGAGCCGGAAACTCACGCTCACTTGCGACAGCGCAACCGCGGGCGGCATGGCCGGCCGGTCGCCACGTCGATCAGTTTCTGCTGCGGTCGACCAGCGCGCGTTGCTTGATCCATGGCATCATGGCGCGCAGCTTGGCGCCGATCTCCTCGATCGGATGCGCGGCCATCTTGGCGCGCATGGCTTTAAACGATGTCTGGTTGACCCGGTTTTCCAGCATCCAGTCCTTGACGAACTTGCCGGACTGGATGTCGCCCAGGATGCGCTTCATCTCGGCGCGTGTTGCGTCGTTGACCACGCGCGGGCCGGAGACATATTCGCCGTACTCCGCCGTATTCGAGACCGAGTAGTTCATGGTGGCGATGCCGCCTTCGTAGATCAGGTCGACGATCAGCTTCACCTCGTGCACGCACTCGAAATAGGCCATTTCCGGCGCGTAACCGGCCTCGACCAGCGTCTCGTAGCCCGCCTTCATCAACTCGACCAGTCCGCCGCAGAGCACCGATTGCTCGCCGAATAGATCGGTCTCGCATTCCTCGCGGAAGGTCGTCTCGATGATGCCGGCACGCCCGCCGCCGATGGCGGCGCCATAGGAGAGCGTGAGATCGTGCGCGTTGCCGGAGACGTCCCTATGCACCGCCATCAGCACGGGGACGCCGGCGCCGCGCTGGTACTCGGCGCGCACGGTATGGCCGGGCCCCTTGGGCGCGATCATCATCACGTCGAGATCGCCGCGCGGCTCGATCAGATTGAAATGGATATTGAGGCCGTGCGCGAACATCAGCGCCGCGCCCTGCTTCATGTTGCGGGCGAGGTGCTCGCGATAGATGTCGGCCTGGAGCTCGTCGGGCGTGAGCATCATCATCACGTCGGCCCATTTGGCAGCGGCGGCGACCTCCATCACCTTGAGCTTCTCGCCTTGCGCCTTTTTGACGCCCTGCGAGCCTTTGCGCAGCGCAACCGCCACGTTCTTGACGCCCGAATCGCGCAGGTTGAGCGCGTGGGCGTGGCCTTGGCTACCGTAGCCGATGATGGCGACCTTCTTGCCCTTGATCAGATTGATATCGGCATCGCGATCGTAATAAACGCGCATGTTTCCTCACCCGTGCTCGGGCCAAGTTCTGGCCGCTGCCTCTGCCGTGCTGCTTCTAGGTTCAACGGACGGGCGCGACAAGCCCGACGTCTCACATCCCCTCCGACCCACGACCGATCGCGACGATGCCCGTACGCGAGACCTCGACCAGGCCGAGCGGGATCATGAGCGCGACGAAGCTTTCGATCTTCTCGCTCGCGCCGGTGATCTCAAAGACGAAACTTTCGGTCGAGGCGTCGATCACGCGGGCGCGGAACGCATCGGCGAGCCGCAGCGCCTCCATGCGCTGCTCGCCTTTGCCGCGCACTTTGACCATGGCAAGCTCGCGCTCGATGTGTGGCCCGGCCACCGTCATGTCGACCACGCGGTGCACCGGCACGAGGCGATCAAGCTGATTCTTGATCTGCTCGATCACCATGGGCGTGCCGCGCGTGACGATGGTGATGCGCGAAAGATGCTTCTCGTGCTCGGTTTCGGAGACGGTGAGCGATTCGATGTTGTAGCCGCGCCCGGAGAACAGGCCGATCACGCGCGCCAACACGCCCGGCTCGTTGTCGACCAGCACCGACAAGGTGTGGGTCTCGATCTGCTCGGTGACCGTCGCGGCGGGATAGTGGGTGGTGTTCACGCAACTTGCTCGCGCTGTAATCTCACACCATCACCTTGCCTTCCTCGGTGATGGCCTCCTCGACGCTCACCGTCGCGTCGCCGAGCAGCATCTCGTTGTGGGCGCGGCCGGAGGGGATCATCGGGAAACAATTCTCGTTGGGGTCGACCACGCAATCGAAAATCACCGGCCTCTTCACCGCGATCATCTCGCGGATGGCGCCATCGACATCGCCCGGTCGCTCGCAGCGAATACCGACGGCGTGATAGGCCTCGGCGAGCTTCACGAAGTCCGGTAATGCCTCGGTATAAGAATGGGAGTAGCGGCCGCCGTGCAGCAGCTCCTGCCACTGGCGCACCATCCCCATGTACTGGTTGTTGATGATGAAAATCTTGATCGGCAGCTCGTACTGCACCGCCGTCGACATTTCCTGCATGGTCATCAGCACCGAGGCCTCACCCGCGATATCGATGACCAGGGAATTCGGATGGGCGAGCTGCACGCCGACCGCCGCGGGGAGCCCATAACCCATGGTGCCAAGGCCGCCGGACGTTATCCAGCGGTTCGGCTGCTCGAACCGGTAGAACTGCGCCGCCCACATCTGGTGCTGCCCGACCTCGGTCGTGATGTAGGCGTCGCGGTCCTTGGTCAGCTCGTAAAGCCGGGAGATGGCGTATTGCGGCTTGATCACCTCGTTCGAATTCTTGAACGCGAGCGATTTTCGCGCGCGCCACTTGTCGATCTGCTTCCACCAGGCCTCGAGCGCCGCCTTGTCGGCCTGCATGGCCGTGGCGCGCCACAGCCGCACCATGTCTTCGAGCACGTGGGCGCAATCGCCGATGATGGGAATGTCGACCTTGACATTCTTGTTGATGGACGACGGATCGATGTCGACGTGGATCTTCTTCGACCCGGGCGAGAAGGCATCGAGCCGGCCGGTGATGCGGTCGTCGAAACGCGCGCCGATGCAGATCATGAGGTCGCAGTCGTGCATCGACATGTTCGCCTCGTAGGTGCCGTGCATGCCCAGCATGCCCAGCCATTGCGGGTCGGAGGCGGCGTAGGCGCCGAGCCCCATCAGCGTCGAGGTGATCGGAAACCTGGTGAGCTTGACCAGTTCGCGCAGCAGCTGGCTCGCCTCCGGGCCGGAATTGACGACGCCGCCGCCGGTATAGAAGAGCGGACGCTTGGCGTGCCGCATCAGCTCGATGGCGGCCTTGATGCGTTCGAGGTCGCCCTTGACCTTCGGTCGGTAGCCCTTGTGCTGGAAGTCCTTGGGCCGTGAGTAGGGGCCGCGGGCGAACTGAATGTCCTTGGGAATGTCGACCACCACCGGGCCGGGCCTGCCGCTCTTGGCGATGTGGAAGGCCTCGTGCAGCACGCGCGGAAGATCGCCGACGTTCTTCACGAGGTAATTGTGCTTGGTGCAAGGGCGCGTGATACCGACTGTGTCGCATTCCTGGAACGCGTCATTGCCGATGAGGTGGGTCGGCACCTGCCCGGTGAGGCACACGAGCGGGGTGGAATCCATCAGCGCATCGGTGAGGCCGGTGACGGCGTTGGTGGCGCCGGGACCCGAGGTCACCAGCACGCAGCCGACCTTGCCGGTGGAACGCGCGTAGCCCTCGGCGGCGTGCACCGCGCCCTGCTCGTGCCGCACCAGGATGTGCTGGAGCTTCTGCTGATGGAACAGCGCGTCATAGATCGGCAGCACCGCTCCACCCGGATAACCGAACAGGTGCTCGACGCCTTGATCGGCCAAAGCCTCGATCACCATCTCTGCCCCGGTCATTTCTTTGTTCATCGTCGACTCCACTCACGAAAATCAAAAGGGCCGCGAGGGCCCTTTGCGCACCGCCATACTTGCGGATGGGTTAGCCATCCGCGGCGGTGCGCCTCGCCACGACTACCAGGACCTGAGCAATAAAGTTGCGCATTGCAGGGCTAGCTCGCCATTTCGTTGCGCGCGTTATATGGGGTGTCGCGAAATCAGTCAAGTAAGCCAAAACCTGCCGACTGGGAAGCGGGATGGATGGTTAATGGCCGATGCACTTGCCGTTGATCGCTTCTGCCCTCCTAGGGCTGGAGCTCTCGCAATGCGCAGGTCTCTTCAAATTGTGATGGCGGGTGAAGGCCGCGCGCGTCCGATGTGATCGGACGTTATTCTGCATAGCTTTATAGTCTTGCGTCGATGCTGGAGCGGGCCTGATGCCATTCCTTCGCGAGCAATCCGGGCGCTGGTCGCCGGTGAAGATCGTCGCCTTCGTGGCGGCCATCCTGCCGGCGCTGTGGCTCGCCTATCAGGCGGCCGACGACGAGCTCGGCGCCCGGCCAGTCACCGAGGCCATCCACCAAGCCGGCGATTGGGCGCTGCGGTTCCTGCTGATCACGCTCGCGGTCACGCCCGCGCAGCGCATCTTCAGCTATCCACGCCTTATTCTCGCCAGGCGCACGCTCGGAGTTGCTTCGGCAAGCTACGCCGTCCTGCACTTTTCCCTCTATGTCCTCGATCAACATTTCGACATTCTCAAAGTGGCCAGCGAGATCGTGGTGCGCATCTATCTCACGATCAGCGCGATCGGGTTGGCCGGCCTGATCGCGCTTGCCTCAACCTCCACGGACGCAGCGATCAGCCGATTGGGCTCCGGGCGTTGGCACACGCTTCACCGCTTCGTTTACGCCATCGCGGTGCTCGCTTCGGTGCATTTTTTCATGCAGTCGAAGCTCAACACCTACGAGCCGGTGCTAATGGCGGGTTTCGTGATCTGGCTGCTTGCGTACCGCGCGCTCTACCGGCGCAATCGCGAGGTGAGTCCCGTTCATCTCGTGTTTCTTGCCGCTGGCACAGCGGTGGTGACGGCGGTCGGTGAAGCAATGCTCTACCTGCTCACGAGCGGCGTCGATGCGCGGCGCCTCCTGCTCGCGCATTTCGACCTCGACATGGAAGTGCGACCGGCGTGGTGGGTGCTCGCCGCCGGACTCGTCGTGGCCGGCATCGGCTTGTGGCGACAAAAGCGTCCGCGTCAGCGGCCGAGCGCGCGCCGGATCTCGCCGAGCGCCGTCTCAGGCGCGATCCAGGTCCAATCCGGCAATTGATGGCGAAACCAGGTCGCCTGCCGCTTGGTGTAACGGCGAGTGTCGCGCTTTGCCGCGTCCACCGCCGCCGCCAAATCGATCTCACCCTTGAGGTGCCGGATCAGCCAGGGCACCCCATGCGCTTTCATGGCGGGGAGCGCGGTGTCTAGACCACGCTCTGCGAGCGCGCGCACCTCCTCGAGCACGCCGGAGGCCAACATCGCGTCGAAACGGCGATCGATCCGGCGGTACAGTTCCGCCCGATCGAGATCGAGGAAGACCTTGACCGCGAGCTGCGGATCGAGGGCGGGCTTCATGCCCTGCGTGTGCCAATCCGTGAGCGAACGGCCGGTCGCTAGAACAACCTCGAGCGCGCGGGTGACGCGGGCACGGTCTGCCGCCATGACGCGGCGCGCGGTCGCGCCGTCGCGGGCACTGAGTTCGGCGTAAAGCGCGGCGATGCCCTCGCGCTTGAGCCGCTCCCTCACCGCCGAGCGGATCTGGGACGGGATCGGCGGGACGGCGGCAAGCCCGCGGGTCAGGGCCTTGAAATAGAGACCAGTACCCCCGACGAAGATGGGCAAGCGCCCTGCCCGCTCGACCGCTGCGAGCGCGCCGCTCGCATCGACGCACCAGCGCCCGACCGAGTAGTTCTCGGCGGCGTCCACGTGGCCGTAGAGGAGATGGGGTGCGCGCGCCTCCTCGGCCGGCGTCGGACGGGCGGTGACGATGCGCAGGTCGCGATAGACTTGCATCGCATCGGCATTGATGATCATGCCGCCGAGCCCCTCGGCCAATTCCAGCGCCAGCGCCGACTTGCCGCTCGCGGTCGCTCCTGCGATAAGCACGGCCCGCTTGGGTACCCGCTCTGTCATTGCATGGCCTGTGTTGCGACGCTGATCTCGAACCCCGCGGCGCGCTCGCTCGATGCCGATGCGGTCGAGCGCGCCCGCCGCACGCTGCCATCAGCGCAGACGCCGATCTGGCTCAATCCCGGCATTGCAGTCGATATTCCCTTTACCGGCGGCGCGGAGAATACCCAAGCAAACGACAAGCGCGCGCTGACCGAATGCGTGCGCAGAGCCCTCGCCGGCGCGCCGATCGACGTGCTGCTGCAAGACGCGAGTGGCCGGCGCAAGCGGCTTTTTCTGGCCGACATGGACTCGACCATGATAGGGCAGGAATGCATCGATGAGCTTGCGGATTACGTCGGGGTCAAGCGCGAAGTGGCTGCCATTACCGAGCGCGCGATGCGCGGCGAGATCGAATTCGCGCCGGCGCTGCGCCAGCGGGTGGCGCTGCTGAAAGGCTTGCCCGCATCGGTCGCCGACAAGGTCATCGCCGAACGGATCAGCCTCACGCCGGGCGCACGCACGCTCGTCGCCACAATGCGCAGCAATGGAGTCTATACCTGCCTCGTGACCGGCGGCTTTACGCTGTTCACGCAACGCGTCGCCCCCATGATCGGCTTTCACGAGAACCGCGCCAACACGCTCGTGGTCGATGCCGGCGGGCGGCTGACTGGAGAGGTCATGGAGCCGATCTTCGGGCGCGAGGCCAAGCTCGCCACGCTGATCGAGTTGCGGGGGCGGCTCGGCATCGCGCCACTGGCGACCCTCGTGACCGGGGACGGCGCAAACGACATCGCCATGATCGAGGCGGCGGGGCTCGGCGTCGCCTATCACGCCAAGCCGAACGTGGCGAAGGCCGCAGCCGCGCGTGTCGATTACGGCGACCTTACCGCGCTTCTCTACGCCCAGGGCTATCGGCGAGAGGAGTTCGTGACGGAGGACGCGCCGCAGGCCGGATAGACCGAACCCGGCGTGGCGCATGCTCGCGCAAGCGCGCCTCCAGGGGCACACATGTGGACCCCCGCTTTGGCGGGATGAGAACCTAAGGCCTCGCGCGCTTCACTGCAGGCTCAGCGCCACGAAACGCAGTTCTCCGTCGGCGCCGGCGACAAGCAGCAGCGCCGACTTGCGCCCGTCCTTCTTGAGCTTGTCGATCTTGGCCTGCAGGTCGCCTGTGCTCGCCACCGCCTCCTGCGCGATCTCCACGATGACATCGCCGGGGGAGAGCCGTTTATCGGCCGCGGCCGAGTTCGCGTCGACTCCGGTGATGACGACCCCCTTGACTGTGTCCTTGATCTTGTAACGGCGGCGCAGATCATCGGATATGTTGGCAAGCTCGAGCCCGAGCGTCTTCTTCACCACGGGCTTCTCGCCTGTGCCGTTGTCTTTCGGATCCGCCGCGGCGACTTTCTCGCCGTCCTCGAGCCGCCCGAGCGTGACCGTCTTGGTATCTTCCTTGCCCTTGCGGATGACGACCACCGGCACCTGTTTGCCGACCGGCGTGTCGGCGACGACGCGCGGCAAGTCGCGCATTTCCTTGATGTCCTTGCCGTCGAACTTGACGATGACGTCGCCCGGTTCGATACCGGCAGGCTTGGCCGGCCCCTTGTCGTCGACGCCGGCGACCAGCGCACCACGCGGCGGAGCGACCTTCAGGCTTTCCGCGATCTCGTCGGTCACCTGCTGGATGCGCACGCCGAGCCAGCCGCGCCGGGTCTCGCCGAACTGCTTGAGCTGATCGATTACCGGCATGGCGGTTTTCGAGGGCACCGCAAAGCCGATGCCGATCGAACCGCCGGAGGGAGAAATGATCGCGGTGTTGACACCGACCACCTCGCCGTCGAGGTTGAACAAAGGCCCGCCCGAGTTGCCGCGATTGATGGCGGCGTCGGTCTGAATGTAGTTGTCGTAGGGGCCGGAATTGATGTCGCGGTTGCGCGCCGAGACGATCCCGGCGGTGACCGAGCCGCCGAGGCTGAACGGGTTGCCAATGGCGATGACCCACTCGCCCAGCCGCAGTTTTTCCGAATCCCCGAATTTCACCGCCTTGAGCGGCTTGTCGGGCTTGACCCGGAGCAGCGCCATATCGGTCTTCTGATCTCTGCCGATGATCTCGGCCTTCAGTCGCGCGCCGTCATTGAGGATCACGGTGATCTCGTCGGCCTCGGAGATGACGTGATTGTTGGTGACGACGATACCGGACGGATCGATGATGAAGCCGGAACCGAGTGAATTGACACGGCGCGGACCGCGCTCGCGATTCTGCGGGTCGCCCTGGCCACGCCGATTGAAGAAGTCCCTGAACAGCTCGTCCAGCTGCGGATCATTGGGCAGCTGCGGCAGCGGCGAGTTGCGTGTCTCGACCTTCTGCGAAGTGGAGATATTGACGACCGCGTCGATCACCTTCTCGGCGACGTCGGAGATGGTGTCAGGCCCACGCGCGGCTGACGAGGTCGACAGCGCCGGCAGGGCCACCGCTGTTGCAGTCAGCATCGCCAAAGCTGGCTGGCGGATCTGCCGGACGAATTGAAAAAACGTGCCGAGCATGGACGTCTGAGCTCCTGGAGTCGTGAGGGCGGGACAGTGCCCCCGTCCGTACCTGGACGCAAGGGCGATCTCGCTGCAGCGAATTAGGCTTGCGATTAGGGCGGAAATCGGGACCGACATATGCTTGCGACGCGGCGCAAGCAGCGCGCGCCAAGTTTACCCGCGCACCAACCAAATCAGTACGATACCAAGCACAGCCGATACGATCCCCGCGACCCGCAACGAGTTTTCCGGGCTCTCCAGCGCGCTTGCCGCCAGCCGTTTTGCCGCGCGCGGAAAAGCGGCGAACAGCAGCCCTTCGATGACGAGCACGAGGCCGATCGCCGCGATGAACTGGGCCATCTTGCCTAACCGGCGCCCCTGACGGCCAAGCTTTCGCTGTTATCGCGCAGGCGGCGTGGCGCCCGATGTAGAATTGCCCTCGCGAGGCTTGCCCGATGGATCGACGAAGAACCGGAAGAACTCGGTATCGGGCTTGAGCAGCATACGCGTATCGTTGGCCCGCAACCCGTTCTCGTACGCCTGCATCGAGCGATAGAACGAGAAGAAGTCCGGATCGCGGCCGTAAGCCTCGGCGAAAATGCGGTTGCGCTCGGCGTCGCCCTCGCCGCGGGTGCGCTCGCCCTTCGACTGCGCCTCCGCGAGCAGCACGGTCACATCGCGATCCGCCTTGGCGCGAAGCTCCTGCGCCTTTTGGGCGCCCTCAGCACGGTATTGCGCGGCCTCCTGCTGGCGCTCGGTCTGCATGCGCTGGTAGACCGCCTGGCTGTTCTGCTCCGGCAGGTCGGCGCGGCGAATACGCACATCGACGACGGAGATACCGAAGGCCTGCGCCTCGGTGTTAAGCTGCTCACGCACGCGCGCCATCAGATGCTCGCGCTGGTCACGCACGACCTGCGTCAGCGTGGCCTCGCCTAGGACGCGGCGCAGCGCCGAGTTGAGCAAGATAGAGAGCTGCAAGTTCGCGCCCTCGACGGTCCCGACGGTCTGATAAAATTTCAGCACGTCCTTGACGCGGTAACGCGCAAACGCGTCGACCACCAGTCGCTTCTGGTCGGAGGCTATCACCTCCTGCGCGGGGTTTTCGAGATCGAGGATGCGCTTGTCGATATTGATGACGCTGTCGATCAGCGGGATCTTGTAATGCAGTCCGGGCTCGGTGACCGGGCGTATGGGTTCCCCGAGCCGCACCACCAGCGCTTGGCGGGTCTGATAGACCGTGAACAGCGCGCCGTAGGCGACGATCAGCGCCACGATTATGAGGGCGGCGACGAGCCCGCCGACAAGATTGAGTCTCATCGGCTGCCTCCCGTCTGCGGCGGCGTCTGCGGCGGCGTCTGCGGCCGCCGCGTGAGCTGGTCGAGCGGCAGATAGGGAACGACCCCGCCTCCTCCCTGATCCAGGATGATCTTGTCGGTACCGCCGAACAATCGTTCCATAGTTTCCAAATACATGCGTTGGCGAGTGACCTCGGGCGCCTTCTTGTATTCGTCGTAGACCTGGAGGAAGCGCGACGTCGCACCCTTGGCCTCGGCCACCGTCTGCTCGCGATAGGCTTCGGCGCCCTGGGTGATCTGCGCCGCGCGTCCGCGCGCTTCCGGCACCACCTTGTTGGCGTAGCTCTGCGCCTCGTTCTGCGCCCGCTCGCCGTCGGCGCGGGCAGCCTGCACGTCGCGGAAGGCATCGATCACTTGCGAGGGCGGGTCCACCTTCTGCAGCTGGACCTGCGTGATCTGGACCCCCGCTCCGTAATCATCGAGGACTTTTTGCATCAGCTCGTGCACACCGGTCTCGATGTTCTGCCGTGCTCCGGTCAGGATCGGCTGCAGGGTCGAGCGGCCGATCACCTCGCGCATGGCGCTCTCGGCCACGGCCTTCACGGTGCCTTCGGGCTGCTGGATGTTGAACAGATAATCGCCCACCCCGTCCTTGCTCGGCTTGATCTTCCACAGCACCGAGAAATCGACATCGACGATGTTTTCGTCGCCGGTGAGCATCAGGCTCTCCTCCGGCACATCGCGCATCGTTGTGCCGCGGCGCAGGTCCTCCACCACCCGCATGCCGATGTCGATCTTGTTGACGCGCAAGGCCTTCGGCGTCAGCGCGGTCTCGATGGGATACGGCAAGTGATAATTCAGTCCCGGTTGCACGTCGCGCACGTATTTGCCGAAACGCAGCACCACGCCGAGCTCATCGGGCTCCACGCGGAAGAAGCCGGAGAAAAACCAGATGACGACCCCGGCCAGCACGATCAGGCCGAGTCCCTTCCCGCCGAGGCTGCCGCCCGGCAGCACCGTGCGCAGCTTGTCCTGGCTGCGGCGCAGAAACTCCTCGAGATCGGGCGGCGTCGGTCCCGAGGGTGGTTGCCCCGAGCCCCAGGGACCCTTGCCTCCGCCTCCCGATCCCCACGGCCCGCCGCCTTGACTGCTCCACGGCATCGGTTGCCTCCTCGCCGCATCGGCCCAAGGGCCGGCGCGCCTCGTTTCGATTTGATGGGGTTATAGGGGAGGCGTCACCGCGTTACAACGCGGGTGAACCGCATGCGGCGCCTCGGCGCACGGGCTTGAATTTCCCTCACCGCGTCCCCTGCGCCGATGCAACGCTTGCCGTGCGCCGCTCGTACACCAGCGTGGTGAAGCTTGCCTCGTCATCGGACCCGGGGCGATGCTCGCTGCGTTCGGTCTCGCGCCAAGCGTCGGGATCGATCGCAGGAAACTTTACATCGCCCTGCGGCTGCAGGTGCACGCGGGTAATGAGCAACCGATCGGCAATAGCGATCGTTTGCGCGTAGATATCTGCCCCGCCCACCACCATGATCGCACCGACCGCACGACGCAATGCATCGCCGCGCGCCGTTTGCAGCGCGGCGTCGAGCGACGACGCCACCACCGCGCCGGGCGCGGCGAAGCTGTGGTCGCGGCTGAGCACGATATTGGTGCGGCCGGGAAGTGGCTTGCTGGTGAAGGAGAGAAATGTCGCTCGCCCTGCCACGACCGGCTTGCCCCAGGTGATGGCGCGAAAATGCCGCATATCGGACTTGAGCCGCCACGGCAGCGTGCCGCCGCGACCGATCACGCCGTTGTCGGCAACCGCGGCGAGGAGGACAATCTCGATGCGCGATCGGGCGCGCGGCTCACTCACACCGCCACCTTGGCCTTGATGTGCGGGTATGGGTCATAGCCTTCGAGCGCGAAGTCTTCGTAGCGGAAGGCGAAGAGATCGCGCACCGCCGGATTGAGGCGTATCCTCGGCAGCGGCCGCGGCCCGCGCGAGATCTGCAGCCGCGCCTGCTCGAGGTGATTGAGATAAAGGTGCGCGTCGCCGAGCGTGTGCACGAAGTCGCCGGCTTCAAGCCCGGTCACCTGCGCCACCATCAGCGTCAGCAAGGCATAGGATGCGATGTTGAACGGCACGCCGAGAAAGACGTCGGCCGAGCGCTGATAAAGCTGGCAGGAGAGCCGCCCCTTGGCGACGTAGAACTGAAACAGACAGTGACACGGCGGCAGCGCCATCTTGTCCACATCGGCCGGGTTCCAGGCCGTGACGATGAGGCGGCGCGAGTCCGGATTGCGGCGGATGGCGGAGACAACGCCCGCGATCTGGTCGATGACGCCGCCGTCGGGGGTCGGCCACGAGCGCCATTGGCGGCCATAGACGGGGCCAAGCTCGCCCGACTCGTCCGCCCACTCGTCCCAGATCGTCACGCCATGCTCATTGAGATATTTGACGTTGGTGTCGCCGGCGAGAAACCAGAGCAGCTCGTGGACGATCGATTTGAGGTGCAGCTTTTTGGTAGTGGTGAGAGGGAACCCGCGCGCGAGATCGAAGCGCATCTGATGACCGAACACGGAGAGCGTGCCGGTGCCCGTGCGATCATGCTTTTCCGCCCCGTCGGCGAGAATCCGCTCCATCAAGTCGTGATATTGGCGCATGGCTCCAATCCTCGGGCAGCGAAGAGCCGAGTCGGAGCGAGTCTACCGCCCTCCCGCCCGCGGGGGAAACGCGCAGAACGACTTGTGAATAATAGAAGCGTCAGTTCGTTGGGCCGGCCGCCTTGATGATCGGCGTCCAGCGCTCGATCTCGCTCTTGACCAAGGCCGCGAGCGGCCGCTGGCCGCGCTCGGCCTTGCCCGGCAGCACGCTCCCGAGTTCCAGCAGTCGTTGGCGGGTGTGCTCGTCGTCGAGCGCCTTGTCGAGCGCGTCGGTGAGCTTGTCGAGAATCGGCTTGGGCGTGTCTTTCGGAGCGAAGAGCGCGTTCCAGGCCTGCGCCTGAAATTCCGGCAGCCCGGCTTCCTTGCTGGTCGGCACGTTGGGCAGCGCCGGACTGCGCTCCGGCGTGCCGATCGCATAGGCCTTGATCTGGCCGGCCAGCACCTGCTGGACCACATTGACGATCTGATCACACATGAAGTCGACCTGTCCGGAGATCAGCGCGGTGAGCGCCGGACCAGTTCCGTTGAACGGGATCGAGGTCGGCTTCACGCCGAGCATCGAGTTGAGCAACAAGCAGGTCGTGAACGAGACCGAGCCGACGCCGGCGTGGGCCATGTTGAGCTTGTCCACGTTGGCCTTCACATAGGTGACGAACTCTTTGAGGTTCGCGGGAGGAAAGTCCTTTCTCGCCAGGATCAGGACCGGCGTGCCCGCCACCAGCCCGATCGGGGCAAAGTCCACATCAGGCTTATAGGCGAGGTTGGGATAGAGCGCGACCGAGGCGGCGTGGGTTCCCATGTGACCCATCTCGATGCTGTAGCCGTCCGGGTTAGCGCGCGCCGCGCGGGTCGAGGCGGTGGTGCCTCCGGCGCCAACGACGTTCTCAATGATGATCAGCTGGCCGAGCGTGCGCGACATGTGATCGCTGGCGATGCGGGAAATGACGTCGGTCGGCCCGCCGGCGGCAAAGGGCACGATCAACGTGATCGGGCGGCGCGGATAATCGTCTTGCGCCGCCGCGGGGGCCGCGGCAAAGCCGAGCGCAGCAAGAAGGGCAATGGCGCGAGGCAGGACGTGGGCCATGGTCGTTTCCTTCCCTGATCGACTCTTCTTCGATTGGTCGATCGACGCCGCAATGTTACCACCGGGCGGCAGACGTTCGACGTCTGCGCGCTAGGGTAACTTGTCGCAGCCGGTGCGGTGCGTGATCTATTCGACGAAGACCTCGTCGCGCCGGCGGCGGATTTTCGGCAACCCGGCGATGATCAGCAGGATGATGGCCGTGCTCAGCAGCACGCCTGAGATCGGACGCGTGAAGAACACCGTCGCGTCGCCGCGGGCAATCAGCATGGCGCGGCGCAGATTCTCCTCCATCAGCGGTCCCAGCACGAAGCCGAGCAGCATAGGGGCCGGCTCGAAATCGTGCTTGACGAACCAATACCCGATCACCCCGAAGATCGCCGCGATCACCACGTCGGTGGGCGAGTTGTTGATCGAATAGATGCCGATGCAGCAGAACACGATGATGGACGGGTAGAGCAGTCGATACGGCACGCGCAGCAGGCTGACCCAGAGGCCTACCAGCGGCAGGTTGATGACGATCAGCATCAGATTGCCCAGCCACATCGAGGCAATCATGCCCCAGAACAGCTCGGGCTGCTTGGTCATGACCTGCGGACCGGGCACGATGCCGTGGATAGTCATGGCGCCGACCATCAGCGCCATTACCGCGTTGGGCGGGATGCCGAGCGTGAGCAGCGGAATGAACGAGGTCTGCGCGGCCGCGTTGTTGGCGCTTTCCGGCGCCGCCACGCCTTGAATGGCGCCGCGGCCGAAGCGCGAGGGATCCTTGGCGATCTTCTTTTCAAAGGTGTAGGCGGCAAATGACGCGATGACGGCGCCCCCGCCCGGCAGGATACCGACAAGCGACCCGAGCACCGTGCCGCGCGCGATCGCGCCCGACGAATCGATCAGGTCCTGACGCGTCGGCATGAGGCCGGTGATCTTGGACTGCACGATATCGCGGCTTTCCGCCGGCAGCTCGAGATTGCGCACGATTTCCGCAAAGCCGAACACGCCCATCGCCACGTTGGCGAAGCCAATGCCATCTGCCAGTTCGGCAATGTCGAACGTCATGCGCCCGGCGCCGGTCTCCAGATCCGACCCGACCATCGACAAGAGCAGGCCCGTGACCACCATGGCGACGGCCTTGAGCACCGAGCCTTTCGCGAGCACTACCGCGAAGATGAGGCCAAGCACCATCAACGAGAAATACTCGGCTGGCCCGAACAGCAGCGCGAGGCCGGTCAGCGGCGCGCCGAGCGCCGCAACCAGCACGGTCGCCACGCAACCGGCGAAGAACGAGCCGATGGCGGCGATGGACAGCGCGGGCCCAGCGCGGCCCTGCCGCGCCATCTGATGGCCGTCGAGGCAGGTGATGACGGAGGTGGCCTCACCCGGGATATTCACCAGTATCGAGGTGGTCGAGCCGCCGTACTGCGCGCCATAATAGATGCCCGCGAGCATGATCAGCGCGCCGACTGGCGGCAAGCCGAACGTGATCGGCAAGAGCATCGCGATGGTCGCCACCGTACCGATCCCCGGCAGAACGCCGACGAGGGTTCCGACCAGGGCGCCGAGCAGGCAGAACAGGACATTGTACGGGTTGCCGGCGACTTGGAATCCCATCCACAGGTTCGACAGAAGTTCCGACATGACGTGCCTACCCGGTCAGAAACGCGGCCAAAGCTGGAACGGCAGATTGAGCAGGTACACGAACAGCAAAACGCAGAACAACGTCATCGACACCGCCGCGATTAAGCTTTCGATCCACCGCATCTCGGTCGATCCGAGGATCGAGACCATGAAGGCCAGAAATGTCGCGGGCACCAGACCAAGCGGACGGATCATGGCGGCGAAGGCGAGAATGGCGATGATCACGAGCGAGGGGCCGCGGATCTTATATTTTTCGATCGGCGGCCCTTCGGCAAAGACGCCACCGACCGCAACGGCGGCACCGAGAGCCGCGAGCAGGAACGAGAATAGCCTGGGCGCCGTGCCGGGTCCGAAAGCGAAACCGCGCTGCCCTGGCAACTCGGCGGAAGCGATCAAAGCAAGCGTCGCCAGCATGATCAGCGCGAGGCCGCCATAGAGATCACGCGGACCATGGACGGGCAGAAAGCCGACCGCCGTCGCGATCCCGATCACGATGAGGGCGGCCGACAAAAATCGCGGGATTACCGCGTTGGGTACATAAAATGCGTAGCCGAGGAACAGAACAGCGAGCACCGCAACGATCAGCCCGCCAATCAAATTGTGCGTATTGACCGAAAAGCTCGGACGCGTCCCCTGGGGGGACGGTGAAAGGCCCTCTGACATGTTCCCTCCTGGACCGTCCCGCACTCTGTACCCCCCGAACCTCCCATTCGGTTGGCACGACCTGATGGCTAGCACATTCCGGTGGGTGACGGGAAGCAACCGGCGGCAAATTTAGGCCAAAGCAGACCGGCGCCTGCGCAACCCGGCTTGGGCAAAAGCCACACAGATTCTAGCAGACGCGCATATCACGGCCCGGCGGGCAGGCGTGCGCAGCCGCCGTAAAGGTCGCGCGCGGGTGTGTGCCAGCCCGCCATTCCATGCTCTTTTTTCAGCAACCTTCTGCCCCTATATTGAAAGGTGCCGGCGCGAGCCGGCTATGGCGATAAATGGCCGTCGCAATAAACCTATCGGACCCGGGGGCAGTACCCGGCGCCTCCACCATCAGGGGACAGTGATCAGAGGTCAGTGATCCGCGCAAGCGACCACTGATTATTGGTTCCTGAGACGGGGGCGAAATAGGATCGACGAGGGCGTAAAGGGCGTGCTTTTGCTCGGCATGGTTCCACCGTTATCGGGCCGCATTCATAGTTGCCAATGACAACTATGCTCCGGTTGCCCAGGCCGCGTAATGCGGTTTGGAATACCGAACTGAAGTCCTGAGGTCTTAGCAGCTTCAGGCGGGGTTCGGAGGCACCTGGCAACAGAAGCCTCCACCTTCCATATGTTCGAGTTCGAACGGAAACGCTGGCGCGCGCATGCACGTGCGCGCTACGATCTAAGCGGTGAGTCCACCGTGCGTTGAGACTGCGCGGATCGCGCCGCCCTCAAAACAGTCGGTTCGCCCATGGCCGTCGATCACATCCGCTACGATATTTTGGCGCAAGATGCCTTGCGCGGCGTCGTGCGCCGGCTGCTCATGGACACCGCCGAGAACGGTCTTCCTGGGGAACATCACTTCTATATTTCCTTCGACACCCGCGCCGAGGGCGTGCGCTTGTCGCCGCGCATGCGTGCGCAATATCCCGAGGAGATGACGGTCGTCCTGCAGCACCAGTTCTGGGATCTCAAGGTGACCGAGACCGGCTTCGAGGTCGGCGTGTCCTTCGGCGGCATACCCGAACGAGTGTCCGTGCCTTTTGCCGCCATCAAAGGCTTCTTCGATCCGTCGGTCCAGTTCGGCTTGCAATTCCAAGAGGACAGTGGCGCCGAGGAGGCCCCACAACCGGAGGAGAATACGGCTGCAGCGAGCGAGTCGATACGAGCGCCCTCCGAGCACAAGGCCATCGCGCCGACGATCGCGCCGGTGCCGGTTGCCGCCAATACCGAGCCTGCGAAGACGACGTCACATCCAGAGGCTGAGAAGCCCGCCACTGGCGAGGTCGTACAGCTCGACCGCTTCCGCAAAAAATAGGGCGCGCCCATTCTGACGAGAAAGCGCTCCCAAGGCGCGCGAAGCGGCGCCCGGCCGTCGCCGCCGGTAAATCTTTTGTGAGGAGCGTGGCCGTTCATCGCGCCAATCTAGCCGTACGACTTTCTCCGCCTTGCCAATCGCGGATTCCAAATATTTCATAACGAATTTTTGCAATTTCGTTCCTGATTACTTGTAAAAACCGGAGAAAATCGCCGCGATCCCGAATATAGATGCGACCGTAAATGATGGATATTTGGAGTGCCTCGGTGACTACTTGCGAACTTCTGCGTTTGCTCTAAAAGGTGCCTGTCGAAGCGTCCATACCTCGAGATTTTTACTGTCCGGCTCGGTCGGGCGGGAACTCACACGCCGGCCCGCCGCCACGCTATGGGCGCATTTGCCGCCGAAGCCACGGGCGAGGGGATCACCCCGGAGCGGCTCATCGGGTGCGGGATGGGCGAGATTGTTAGCTTTCGCAGGGCGCGCATAAAGGCCGAGCGGCGGCTCGCTGAAAAAACAGCATCTGCCAATCGACTGCGGTACGGACGCAGCAAAGCCGAGCGCGAACTCGAAGCCGACCGCGACGTCAAAGCCCGCCGCGACCTCGATGGCCACCGGATCGAAACGGGAGACGAGCGATGAAATCTCCGGTCGTCAAACGCTCCATCGTCATTGCCGGCCACAAGACCAGCGTCAGCCTCGAGGATGCGTTCTGGAAGGGGCTAAAAGAGATTGCCAACGGACGCGACATGACCTTGTCGGACTTGGTCGCCGCGATCGACTCGGAGCGGCAACACGGCAATCTGTCGTCCGCCATTCGCCTGTTCGTGCTCGACTTTTATCGCAACCAGCTGTCGGACCACAAAGCCGGGCGTGACACACCGCGTGAGGTGATGGCGGTCCGTGCCGCTTCGAGCGCGTAGGAGCGTGCGCGCTCCGCCGCGCTAATTTCCGAACAACATATCGAACAGCGTGCGCGGCCGCGCGGGCGCGGGCGGCGGGTTCTGCGCTTGGCTCGGCGCCGGCGCCGCCGCTCCGGACTGCGCGCGCGGCGCGCGCGGCGTCGGCGCTGGATGGACGTCGATCGGCGGCGGCAGCGGCGAAAGCCGTTCGGCCGCCGGCGGCGGGGTCGCAGGTTTCGGCTTGGCAGCGCTTGGCGCCTTTGCCGCAGCCGGATCGCCCACGCTCGGCGTAGTGGCCGCAGGTTGCGCCGGCGGCATGGGCGCGCGCCCCTCGAGCACGTCCAATTTCTTAGACTGCTGCTCGACTGCGCGCAGCGCGAGCCAGCTCGCGAGCGCGGCAACGTCGATCGTGCGCTTGGGGGTATCGATCGGCCCCCTCAGCACGATGCCAATTTCCGGCCGGGTATCGGCTGCACCCGCCGCACCGCCGGCTCCGAACAAAGTGAGCCGCGCGTCCAGCGCGCCGTCGGTCAGATTGACGCTCCCGTTCGCGGCAAGATCGGCGCGTTGCGCGCGCACCGTCGCATTGCTCAACCGCGCCTGGCCGTCACTGATGGTGATCGCACCCTCGGCGGAGGCAATGCCGAGGCTCCCGCGCGCGAGCGCCGCATCGACGCGGTCTCGTATCCTGATTGCCTCGATGGGCAAGCCTTGATCGACCGCACGGACGACGTTGTCGAACGCCGCCGGGTCGAGCCGCAGCAGGCCCGCCTTTTCGAGGGTGAAACTGCCGCTCCCGGCAAGCGAGCCCATGAGTGCGATCGGACTCATCCCCGCTCCCTCGGCGGTGACATCGAGGGTCAGGCGGCCCGACAGCGATCCATCGCCGGGAAGCAGTTCGGCGGCATCGGCGCCGACGAGGCGCATGCGCGCACGTGCGCTAAGCCCATCGGCGCGGCGCAGAAGTGTCAGCTCGGCGCTCACCCGCCCCCCGGCAATGCTGCCGTCGATATCCTGCAACGCCAGCTGCGCTTGACCGAAATGGACCGCGCCGCGCACATCACGCGCGGAAAGCTTGGGCGTGAGCGCGACACGCGCCGCTTTGACGGCGACTTGGCCGCTAAGGGACGGCAGTGGCTGCTCGAACGGCTCGGCCGGCCAAAGCGCCGATGCATTACTGGCACCGCTCGCGACCGTGCTTTCGCCCTGCGCCGGCATCCCGATCGCCGCGCCGATCGCGGCCGGCAGATCGAGCGCGCCCACCTCGAGCTCGCCGTCGATCGTGATCGGTTGTTGTTGCAGGCCGAGCGCAAGGCGCCCGCGCACGCTTGCGCCGGCAACCGTTCCCGTCACGTCGGTGAGCTGCAGCATTCCTTCGCGCAAAGCGAGCCGCACGGTGAGCGACGCCGGCAACTGCTCGGCAGGACGGCTCGCCGGCGCCGATCGCGGCACGCGGAGGTTTGCGTTGGTGAGCTTGAGATTGAGTTCGGCGGCCGCGCTTGCACGGTCGCCAACGCGGACGGTGCCGTTGCCTGCTATATTGGTTGCGCCGGCCGCGAATTGGGCTTCAACAGCCAGATCGCCGTCGAGCGGTCCTTTCGCCGCAACCGTAAGCCGCGCCGGCCGCTTGTCGGCCGTGAGGAAACGATCGAGCCCGGCGAGTTCGATCAGCGCTGCGCCGTCGTCGCCATCCAACCGGGCGCTGAGATCCAATTTGGCGGCTGCGAGCGCCGCGAGGATGCCGCGCGTGACGGTATCACCTACCGCGCTCGCCTCGGCTTGCAGGCGCAATGTGCCGGCACGGCCATCGACCTTGACTTTCGCGGCGGTGTTGCCCGCCGCGGCCGGGTCGACACCAAGCGCGGCGCGCAGCGTGAGCGGCGTCAGACGCGCCGCCGAGCGGCGCAGCTGTTCGCCCGCCGCCGGAGCGATTTTCTCCACCAGCGCTACCACGCCGTCCAGCGCCCGCGCGTCGACGTCGAGCGTGAGCGCGCCGCGTGACGAGCGCGCCGCGGCATCGATCCGCCCTTTGACCGCCAGCTTTGCGCCGCCGAAGTCAGAGACGGCGAGGCGCGCGATCTCGAAGCCACTCGCGTCGCCGCGCACCTCGACCTCAGCCTGTTTCGCCTCGACGCCGGCGACGACCGCGCGCGCAATTTTCAGCGAAAGCGCGCCCTCACGCGGCCAGTCGAACGCGGTATCCCCGAGCACCGCCTTGGCAACGGCCTGGACGCGGTCGAAATCGATTTCAGGCGCGGTCAGCGCGGCCTCGAGCCGCGCCGGCCCGTCATCACGCGCCCAGGTATAGGCCAGGCGGCCGGCAACCGTCATGCGGTCGACGTCGAGCTTCAGTTGCTCGATCGTGATGGCTTCGGCGCTGACCGCTAGGTCGCCGGCGAAGCGCAGCGGAGCGGCGGGTGCGGATTGCTCATCGCTGCGTTCGCCCAACCAAGCGGCGAACGCGCGCGGATCGTTGGCCTCGAGCTTGGCCGATCCCGCGAATTGTACGCCGCTCCCCGCCGCACCGAGATGGCCGCTCAGCCGCAGCTGGCTCATGCCTGGCGCGCGCAACTCCAGCCCCTTGATCTCGACGCCATGGGCGTCGGCTTTGACATCGGCAGCGAGACGCACCAGCGTTGCGCCGCCAAGCGTCACGCTCTCGGCGCTCAGGTTCAACGCCGCGGGAATGGGAAACCGCGAGGCCGCAAGCAGGGATTCGGCGAGCGCTCTGACAGCATCGAGCGGACGCCGGGTCTCGGGCAGCGCCAGGACGCGGTCGAGATCGATCTGCGGTGACGACAGCGTGCCATTGAACTCGGGCTGTCGCCCCAGACGCAGATCAGCGCCGCCCTTGAGCCTGATCGCCCGGTCGTCCGGGCCGTATTGGAATTCGATCTGCTCGAAAACCGCCGCGGCGCTATCTCCCTTGACGCGGCTGGTCACGCGCCACGGCTCGAGGATGAGCGAGCCAGCGCCGGCCGGCGCGCGGCCGACCGCGCGAACGAACTGAACATTGCCGTCGAACCGCGGCACGCCGCGCTCGATCGAAATCGAGAGATCGGCTTCGGCAGCGAGCGGCTGATCGGTCGGAGCGATCGCGAGGTGCAGCTTGGTGCCGGCGTCGTCGCCAATGCGGCTGCTCGCGATGCGATAAGGGTAGCGTTGCCCGGCGATGACGAAAGAACCCTCGCCTTTGACCGGCCCCGCGAGCGAACGCAATTCGCCGCTAAAGTCGAGCTTCTCCAGCACGAGCCGACTGTCGCTTGCAGCATCGGCGAGGTTCGCGCGCGCGTCCTTAATCTGTAGCCGCGCGATCGACACCGCTTCGAGGTCGAAGCCGAGCTTGGGAAGAGGCCAGGCGAGGCGGCCGGCCTCATCGAGCCCGGCCGAGAATTCGGCGCCTTCGAGCCGGGCATCGGCAATGCGCCATTCGCCACGCGCAAACGCACCCAGCGCGAACTCGATGCGCAACAGCCGCGCGCGTACCGTGCTGCCTTCGTCCGGACGGCCGAACTCGACCCCTTGCAAGGTGACAGTGGGGGTCGGCAGGAGGCGAGCATCGATCGCGCCGGTGACGTGGAAGTCGAGCCCGGTCAGGCGGCTGGCTCTCGCCTCGAACTCGCCGCGGTAGCTGTTCCAATCGATGAAAAGCGGGCCAACCAGCGCCGTCACCAGCGCCAGAATGATGGCAATCGCGACACCGAGCAGCGTCGTCTGCACGCCGTCTCCACCCCGGGTCTCGACCCTCGCACCGGGCGGTGTGCGCGGGCCTTAACGCCCGATCAGCAATGCGTTGAGCGCGATTTATGTTGCCGGCCATGCGCCGGCGACGACGGTCCCCATTCCCTGCTCCGCTGCGCCCCCAGCGGGGAGGCGGTAATATCGGGCGCGTTGACGGCAAATCTATGTCGGCCGCCAATGGCTTAGGGGAAAGTTTGCGAGCTGCGCCGGCTGGGGGCGGGCCGCGTTAAGGACCAAGCACGCCGAGCGGCTCACGTCAGCGCCACGATCTTTCCCGGATTCATGATGTCGTCGGGATCGAGCGCGCGCTTGATGGCCGCCATGGCCGCGAGTGCCGGGGCGCCCAGTTCGCCCGCGAGATATTTCATCTTGCCCTGCCCAACCCCATGCTCGCCGGTACAAGTGCCGTCCATGGCGAGCGCGCGCTCGACCAGCCGCTCGCACAAGGCTTTGGCCCGCGTGACTTCCGCCTCGTCGGCCATGTCGACCAGCAAGCTGAGGTGGAAATTTCCGTCGCCGACATGGCCGAGAATGGGTGCGACGAGGCCGAGTTCGGCGATGTCGCGTTGCGTTGCGGTGACACACTCCGCCAGCCGCG
>DATNNX010000005.1:0-7045 GCA_035601615.1 Xanthobacteraceae bacterium | reverse complement strand
GAAGCCACTCTTGACGTAGTAGGGCTCGTCGCCCACCAAGACGACCAGCCGATGACCCCTGGCTTTCGCTTCGGCGAGGGCTCGTTCGATCAGCTTATAGCCGACGCCGCGCTCGCGAAACGCAGGCTCCACGGCGAGGGGCCCGAGCAGGAGCGCCTCGGTCTTGCCGATGCGAATCGGCAACAGACGTACCGAGCCGATCAGCAGCGTGCCGATACGCGCGGTGAACGAGAGATCGAGTCGATGGCCGATGCGCTCGCGCAGCCGGTACGCCGACTTGGCATATCGACCCGGACCGAACGTGCGCTCGTGCAAGCGCTCGATCGGCACCGCATCGTCGGCCGTTTCCGGCAGGATGGTGAGGGACAGGTCCGTCATCTGGTCAAACTGCGCGCTTAGCATTTGTGAGCCGCGAGGTCCATTGTCTGACAGGAAACCTGCAGCGGTGGCCCGGAAGAGCTGAAAGCTCCCGCGCGAGTGATTAGATAGACGGTGATCTCGGGAATGGAGAGCTCGGCCATGGGCCTTTTAGTCGACGGAGTTTGGCGGGAGGAGCAACACAGCGAGCGCACGCCGGATGGACGCTTCAAGCGCCCGACCACGCGTTTTCGCAATTGGGTGACGCAGGACGGCAGCGCGGGCCCGACCGGCGAAAGCGGTTTTGCCGCTGCGCGCGACCGCTATCATCTTTACGTGGCGCTTCCCTGCCCGTGGGCGCATCGCACGGTGATCATGCGCATGCTCAAGCGGCTCGAGGAGACGGTCTCGATGTCGGTCGTCGAGCCGCTCTATGGACCGCACGGCTGGCGCTTCGGCACAAGCCCGGGCACCACGCCCGATACCGTGAACGGCGCGAGCGAGCTTTATGAAATCTATCTTCGCGCCGATCCACGCTACACCGGTCGCGTGAGCGTCCCGGTGCTGTGGGACAAAGAGCGGCGCACCATCGTCAACAACGAATCGGCCGAGATCATCCGGATGCTCAACGGCGCTTTCAGCCGCTTCACCAATGTGCACACCGACTATTACCCGCCGGCGCTGCGCGAAGAGATCGACCGCGTCAACGCGCTCGTTTACGAGAACGTCAACAACGGCGTCTATCGGGCAGGTTTCGCCATCTCGCAGGAAGCCTACGAAGAGGCGTTCCGCGCGGTGTTCGGTGCGCTCGACGAGCTCGAGCGGCGGCTCTCGCGCCAACGCTACCTCGTCGGCAAGGACATCACGGAGGCGGACTGGCGGCTGTTCACCACGCTCATTCGCTTCGACGCGGTCTATTACAGCCACTTCAAGTGCAACCTGCGGCGGATCATCGACTATCCCAATCTCTCAAATTACCTGCGCGACCTCTACCAGCAAGACGGCGTCGCCGCGACGGTGAACATGGATCACATCAAACGGCACTATTACGGAAGTCAGCGCCACGTGAACCCGACCGGCATCGTCCCGCTGGGACCACAACTCGACTTTTCGGCGCCGCACGACCGCGGCAGCTTCGAGAATTAGAGCGTATCTGCAGGCGAATCGCCGCCCTTTCTCAGCCACTCCGTGGCGGCAAGGTCGAGCCGCCCATCCGCATCGATGACCACGCCGTAGTCGCACCGCGCGTCCTGCCTCGTGATGAAGCCGTCGAGCACGTCCTCAAGTACGCGCTGTGGATCGCGCGTGCGTGGATCGCCGACCCCGCCGCCGCCCGGCAACTCGAGACGGATCGCATCGCGCGGGGGCACCGTCTGCCGTCCTTTGGGCCGGATGGGGCGACCGGAGCGCAGCGCCACCGTGCCGGCGGCACCAGAACGGCCGCCGTCGCGCCCGCGGGCAGGGTTGTGCACGCGCTCGAAGTTGCACAGCAGCGCGACCGGCGCGGCACCGGCCCCGCCGAGCTCGATCACTTGGCCGAGCCCGCCACGGAGTTTGCCGGCACCACCGGAGCGCTCGCGGAATTCGCGGCGATAGAACACCACGGGAGCCACACTCTCAGTCGCTTCCACGGGAATCGTGCGCACGCCCGACGGGAACGCGGTCGCGCTGAGCCCATCCTTGGTGGGCCGCGCGCCGGCCCCGCCGCAGTGGAAGATCACGGTACTGAATTCCGGCAGCGCGCTGGCGTCGGTCCCTTCTTCAACTTCATCGACCAGCGATCCGCCGCCGAAGATCTGCGGGTTCCACAGCGATGAGGCGCCCTCGGCCGGCACCGGCATCACCTGGTGGAGACAGCCGAATACGACGTCCGGCAGCATCTGGCCGACCGTATGGCGCGCCGCAACTGGCCACGGCCGCTTCACGTTGAGCACGCAGCCCTCCGGCGCGCTGACGCTGATCGGGGCGAGCGAGCCCGCATTGTTCGGCACCTCGGGCGCCACCAGACATTTGACGCCGAACGCTGTGTAGGCGAGGCAATAATTGTAGACGACGTTGATGCCATGAGATGATGCCGGCGATGTACCGTCGAAATCGACGTGGATGCCGTCACCGGAAATGGTCAAAGCGGCATTGAGCACGAGCGGCTTGTCGTAGCCGTCCATCGTCATGCTGTTGCGATAGGTGCCCTTCGGCAGCGCACGGATCCGGCCGAGCGTCGCCTCGCGCGAAGCTTCGATGATGGTATCGCCGAGCCGGTCCAGATTGGCGATCTCGAACTCGTCCATCATCTCGACCAGCCGGCGGCTGCCCTCGTCGTTGCACGCCGCGGTCGCGTAGATGTCGCCTTCGACTTGCAACGGCTCGCGTACATTCGCGCGCACCAGGCGCAGCAAATCGTCGTTCATGCGCCCCTCGCGGGCAAGCGGCATGATCGGGATCGAGAGACCTTCCTCGAACACCTGCCGGCCGTCCGGCCCCATCCCCAGCCCTCCTATGTCGACTACATGGATCGTGTTGGCGAACAGCCCGACGGCTTCGCCGCGATAGAAGCTCGGCGTCACCACCGTGATGTCGTGCAGGTGCCCCGACGTCAGCCACGGGTCGTTGGTGATGTAGTGGTCGCCAGGCTTCATGGTGGCGAGCGGATAGACATCGAGAAAATATCGCACCGCGTTCGCCATCGAGTTCACGTGTCCCGGCGTCCCCGTGACTGCTTGCGCCAGCATGCGGCCGTGGCGGTCGAAGACGCCGGCCGAAAGATCGCCCGCCTCGCGCACGGAGGTGCTGAACGCGGTCCGCAACATCGTTTGCGCTTGCTCTTCCACCACGGCAATGAGCCGGCTCCACATGACTTGGGTGTGGATCTGCGCGAGCGCAGCGTTCGGGCGAGCGACCATGATTCAAGCCTCGTTGCGGATGAGCTCAATATAGCCGAACCGGTCGAGCCGCGCGTCGAAACGCGCACTGACGACGGTCGACGTCTCGTCTTCTGCAATCACGGCCGGCCCGCCGATGCGCGCTCCAGGCGCAAGATCACCCCGCCAATAAATATCCACCTCCCGGAACTCGCCGGTCTCGGCGTCGAAGAGCAGGCGCCGCGACCGCGGCTTTGGCTCGCTCGGCCGTTCGGCGGCCGGTGCGCCGAGGTGGCCTTCCGAAGGCGCGCTCACGGAGGCGACCCAGCTCAATATCTCGATCTCGACGCCTGGGATGGTTCGACTGTAGAGCCCGCGATAGGCCGCCTCGAACAGCTCCTTGATTGTCGATCCATCCGCAGCCGTGAAGTCCCGCACCGGAAGCTCAACCGCGATCTCGTGGCCCTGACCGCGGTAGCGCATGAAAGCAGAGCGATGCTCAGCATAGTTGGCGCCGGGCGCCGCGCGCCGCACGACTGCCTCGGCTTCGGCGCGCATCTCACCGAGGAGGCGATTGGCCAAGCCAGGCTCGAAGCGGCCAAGGCGCATCAGCCGGCTCCGCACGACGTCGTAGGCGATGGGCGCGCGCAGCAGCCCGATCGCCGAACCCACGCCTGCGTTGACCGGGACGAGCACTCGGCTGATGCCGAGCTTTTCCGCGACCCGCGCAGCGTGCAGCGGAGCCGCACCGCCGAACGCAATCAGGGTGCGCGGCTGAAGATCTTTCCCGCTCTCGATGGCATGCACACGCGCGGCATTCGCCATGTTCTCGTCCACCAGCTCGCTGATGCCGAGTGCTGCATGCTCGGTCGCGAGCTTTAGGGGAGTTCCGATCCGCTCGGCGAGGATGCGTTTGGCCGCGGCAACGTCGAGAGGCATTTTGCCGCTCGAGAACGTCGTTGGATCGATGCGCCCGAGAACCACATCGGCATCTGTCACGGTAGGTTCTTTGCCGCCGCGGGCGTAGCACACCGGTCCCGGCTCCGAGCCGGCGCTGTCGGGGCCGACGACGATGCGTCCGAGCGTATCAACGCGGGCGATCGAGCCGCCGCCGGCGCCGATCTCGACCATTTCGATCACCGGAATGCGCAGCGGCAGCCCGCTGCCCTTGAGAAAGCGATAAATGCGCGCCACTTCGAAGGCACGCGCGGTCTGCGGCTGCGCCTTGTCAATCAGGCAGATTTTCGCGGTCGTTCCGCCCATATCGAACGACACAACCTGATCGCGCCCATGCTGACGCGCGATGCAGGCGGCGAAGATCGCCCCGCCCGCGGGCCCGGATTCGACCAGCCGGACGGGGAAGCGGATGGCGGTCTCGGCGGTCGTGATCCCCCCGCCCGAGGTCATCAGCAGCAAGGGACAGTGAAAGCCCGCACGTACCAGCTGGTGCTCGAGCTTCGCAAGATACCGGCCGATCAAAGGCTGAAGATACGCATTCGCGCAGGCGGTGGAGAAGCGCTCATATTCGCGCATTTCCGGCGAGACCTCGCAGGACAGCGTCACCGCGACCTCAGGCAACCGCCGGGCAATTGCCTCGCCCACCCGCCGCTCGTGATCCGGATTGGTGAAGCTGTGCAGGAATCCGACCGCCACCGCCTCGATGCGGCTTGCGGCGAGTGCCTCGATCGCGCGAGCGACACTCGCGTCATCGAGCGGGAGGAGCACTTCGCCGTGCGCATCGATCCGCTCGCGGATCGGCAGGCGCAACCGTCGGGGCACGAGCGGCGGCGGCAGATCCATGTTGAGATCGTACTGTTCGAAGCGGTTTTCGTGGCGGATTTCGAGCACGTCACGAAAGCCTTCGGTCGTGAGAAGGGCAGTTCTGGCGCCCTTGCGCTCGATCAGCGCGTTGGTGGCAAGCGTGGTCCCATGAACGATTAGGTCTACCTGGCCGGGCTCGACGCCGGCCCTCGCAGTGACCGAGCGCAAAGCGGCGAGCACGCCGTCTTCCGGCGCCTGCGCCGTGGTGAGGATCTTGGCCGTGAACCGCCGCTCCCCCATTTCCAGCGCGACATCGGTGAAGGTGCCGCCAATGTCGACGCCGAGCCTGACTGTAGGAGAGGGTGTCACGCGTGAGCGCTCAAGCCACTGTTTGCGTCAATGTGTTCTAAATCGGCTCGTTGCGCAGGAAGGCGGCGATCCTCGCATCGCGCTCGAGGTTGGCGAGATCCTCCGCCGAGGGTAACTGCGGCTTGTCGCGGGTGGCGTTCACCATGCAGAGAAAGCCGAGCGGCTCGCCCCTGGTGGCGCGGAACTGGTGCCAGGTCATTGCCGGCACGGTGACGAGATCGCGCGTCTCGACCGGTCTCACCTCCTCGCCGACCAGGCAATGACCGCGTCCGCGCAGGATCATCACCGCATGCATATGCTGGTGCCGCTCGAGCGTGGAGTAGCCGCCGGGCGCCACCTCGAAATAGCGCAACTCGCCGTAGAGCTCCGGATCGGCGAATAACACTTGCCGCGTGACGGATTTGAACAGCGCGCGATCGTCTTCCTTGTACGGAAGCTCCTGCACGCCTTCCCAGCGGTAACCTTCGGCTTGACGGTGAATCATCGTATCGCGGCTTGCCATGACATCATCCGTAGGGGTGTCGGTGGACCGCGGCGACGAAGGCCGCGGTCGCCTCGCGCAAATGCTCCCGCGCCTCGAGCAGCGCACCGCCGATGAGCAGCATCACGTCAGCTCCATAGAAATCAAGCATCCCCGCCACGCGATCTGTGCGCATGCCGCCGGCCGGCACCGGCACGGCGGGGCGCAGACCGTCGCGCTCGTCCAAGGCCGCGCGCGCGAGGGCCCGGCAGATATCTGGGGAGTAGCCGAAGCGTCCGCCATAGTTCGGGAAGATGACCGCATCGGCACCCAGGATGCGAAAGAGCTTGCCCAGCAGCAGCGGCGGAGCAATTCGCGCCACCCCGGCCATGGTGGGATGGGCAATGAAAGCGACAGTGGGATTCTCGCGCACCAGCCGATGAAAATTGGAAACGCCTGCGACCATCGGCGCGACCATGACCGTATCGACGCTGGCTTCCTTCGCGGCCGCGATCTGGGATCGCATGGTGTCGAGATCGCCGGACAGGCTCGGTACGTAGCGCGCTGCCCGGCCGCTTCTCTGCTCGACGGTTTGTAGGGCAGCCATCACCGATTCGAGGCGCGCTGCGAACGGCGAATAGACCTGGTCCGCGAGACCGTGGTCATCCTTGATGTAATCGATGCCGGCTTGCGCAAAGTCCGCGGCAAGCCGCGCGAGGCCGGCCGGAGGCAAGCCTTGCGGCTTGAGCGGCGAAGACGTCAGAGCCCGCGCCGACGCGCCGACCCGCCGCCGCAACTCGTGCAGGCCGTGCCGGGGGCCGCCGAGATCTTCCATCAGGTCAGTCGGCAGCGCGACGTCCGCCAGTTCCACGTCCTCGTGCAACGACGTGTTGCCGAACAGCATATTGAGAAGCTGACCGGGGTCGCGGCCGACGGTCTCGGCCGCCAGCGAGATGCGGATCTCGAATAGGCGATCTTGCCTCTCGCTGATGCCCTCGACTCGGCCGACGATCTGCGAGCGCACGAAATCATCGGCAATCGCTGTAAGCGGCATCTCAACGCTTTGCTCGACCGCTATCGCGCGTGCGCGTTCCTCGATCGCCTGCGCATCGCAGCGGACGAGGTAAGTGGCCTGCAGACGTCGGTGCACGGAGCGCTTCCTATACAACGCCTCAGCGCCCCCCTCACCAGCGCTCGCTGACCGGCGCGGCGCCGAGCACCTCGATGATGCGCGCGCGCG
>DATNNX010000004.1:0-22240 GCA_035601615.1 Xanthobacteraceae bacterium | reverse complement strand
CCTGCTCTACGCTGCCGAGCTCGAACAGCACGTCGCGCTCGATGTTGCTCGGCCGATGCGCGTGAATGATGCTCGCGCCGCCGGCCAGCGCCTGCTTGGACGTGTAACAAGCGGGCAGTTCCTTGACCTTGAGCTTGATGAGGCCGAGCGCCTGCTTGGCGGTGGCATCGTCGATCGCCGCAACGGCGGCGACCGGCTCGCCGCGGTAGCGCACCTTGTCGCGCGCCAGCGGGTGTTCGCTGCGCGCGATCGGCAGCACGCCGAAGGTCTTGTCGCAGTCGGCACCGGTGACGATCGCCTTCACCCCGGGCAGCCGCAACGCCGCGGAGATATCGACCTCGATGATCTCGGCGTGGGAATAGGGGCTGCGCAAGATGCGGCCCGCCAAGAGGCTGGGCGCGATCAGGTCGGCCGTATATTTCGCCCGCCCAGAGACCTTGTCCGGCCCGTCGACCATCGGGACGTAGGCGCCGATGGTGTGCGCTGGAAGGATCTCGTTCACGGCGCGAGTCCGCCGGCGTGAAGCTCGGCTGCGTATTTCACCGCCTCGATGATTTTGACGTAGCCGGTGCAGCGGCAGATGTTGCTGCCGAGGGCGGCGCGAATGTTATCCTCGCTGGGACGAGGATTGCGGCGCAACAAACCCGCCGAGGCCATGATGAATCCGGGTGTGCAATAGCCGCACTGCGAGCCGAGCTTTTCGTGGAACCCGCGCTGCACTGCCGAAAGCCGTCCGTCCTGGCCGAGCGATTCGACCGTATCGACGTGCTGCCCGTTCACGCCAGCGGCCAGCGTGAGGCAGGACAATCGTGGCCGGTCATCCACGAGCACGGTGCACGCGCCGCACTCGCCGCCGTCGCAGCCGGTTTTTGTTCCAGTGAGGCCGGCGACTTCCCGCAAATAATCCAGCAGCAACAAGTTGTCCGGGACCGCGTCGACGCGGCGGCGGCCGTTGAGAACGAGCTCGAGAATGCGGGCCATGCGTGCCATTTCCAATATCAACATTCGGCACCGGCTTCAAATCGGATGCGGTGCGGGTGCGCGCAAGAGGCGGCCCGCCCTAGGATCGCTTGAGGGAGGCCATCCAATTTGGTCGCGTCCGGCCAAACATCGAACCCGAAGTGCGCAGCTCGGCATGAGTCCGTCGAAAATCCGTTCGGCCAAGCCCGCGCCGAATTCATGTCGTCTGAGAATGCCTGAGACCCGCTCGATCCCTCTGATTCATGCGCTCGCTCCACGCGCCCGCATGATATGATCGGCCATGCAGACAAAATCGACGTGGAAGGAATTGCTGGGGCGCGGCGAGCCGCTGCTGCTCCCTTGCGCGCATGACGCGCTCTCGGCGCGTCTCATCGAGCGCGCGGGCTTTGCCGCCTATTCGGTCGGGGGCTACGCCCTCGTCGGCGCGCGTCACGCGCTCCCCGACATCGGGCTCGTCGGCTTCGGCGAAATGAGTGCCGGCATCCGCGACATCATGGCGGCGAGCAATCTCCCGGTGCTCGTCGACTGCGATGACGGCTATGGCGACGCCAAGAATGTCGCACGCACCGTGGCCGGCTACGAGGCGATGGGCGTGTCGGCGATCTTCATGGAGGATCAGCGGGCGCCGAAACGCTGCGGCCACATGGCCGGCAAGGACGTGATCGAGGCCGAGGCAATGGCGGTGAAATTGCGCGCGGCGGTCCAGGCGCGCCGCAGCCCGGAGCTGTTCATCGTCGCCCGCACCGACGCGCGCGCGGTGCATGGGCTCGACGATGCGTTGCGACGCGCCGAGATTTATCTCAAAGCCGGTGCCGACGGACTGTTCATCGAGGCGCCACAGACGGTTGACGAACTGGCGCAGATCGGGCGCGCCTTTCAAGGCGTGCCGCAGCTCGCCAATATGCTGGAAGGTGGCGGGCGCACGCCGGTGCTGCCGCCGCACGAGCTCTACCGTCTCGGCTTCGGCATGGTGGCCTATCCGACCTCGCTGATTTTCCGCGTCGCCCGCGCGATCGAGACTGCGCTCGCCGACCTCAAGGCCGGCCGACCCGCGAACAACGGTGCCGGTGTTGGTTTCGAGGCGTTCAAGGACATTGTCTCGCTGGCGCGCTGGGCCGATGTGGAGCAGCGAAGCGCTGCTGCACGAAAATCATGGTGACGTCGGCGATGAGACGAGCCTTAGCAGCCGCCGTGGCGGGGCTCTTCCTGATCGCTGCAGCGGTCCTCGCGAGCGCGCAGGACGTCAAGCCTGAATTATCCCGCGTGCGGCTCGCCGTCGGGGGCAAGCCGGCGCTGTTCTATCTCCCTCTGACTGTCACCGAGCGCCTCGGCTGCTTCCGCGACGCGGGGCTCGACGTGGAAATTTCCGATTTTCCCGGCGGCGCGCGGGCGCTGCAGGCGTTGATCGGCGGCAGCGCCGACGTGGTCACCGGCGCCTTCGATCACACCATCCAGATGCAGGCGAAGAACCAGCCGATCGTTGCCGTGGTGCAACTCGGTCAATTCCCTGGCTATGTGCTCGGGGTGCTCACGGGCAAAGCGCAAGCCTACCGCTCGCCGGCCGATCTCAAGGGCGTGAAGATCGGCGTGACCGCGCCCGGCTCGAGCACGCATTTCATGGTGCAGCATCTGATGGTGACGCATGGACTCAAACGCGACGACGCCTCCTTCGTCGGCATCGGCGCGAGCGCGAGCGCGGTCGCCGCGGTCCAGCGGGGCGAGATCGACGCCATCGTCAACGTCGATCCGGTAATCAGCATCCTCGAAAGCCGAGGCCTGATCAAAGTGGTGGCGGACACGCGCACGCTCGCCGGAACCCGCGAAGTGTTCGGCGGCGCCTATCCGGCCGCAGTGCTCTACGCGCAGCGCGCCTTCATCGACGAGAAACCGCGCACCACGCAGGCGCTGGTGAATGCCTTGGTGCGCGGGCTCAAATGGATCGGCGGCCGATCGGCGGCCGAGGTCGCTGCCGTCATGCCGTCGGAATACGCGCTCGGCGACAACGCGCTTTACGAGCGATCGATCGGCAAGAGCTTGCCGATGTATTCCCGCGACGGCCGGTTTGCCCGGGACGCCGCCGACACCGCCTATACCGTGCTCAAGGCTTTTGACCCCGACGTCGGCAGCGCCAAGATCGACGTTTCGACTACCTACACGAACGCATTCGTCGAGAAGGTGCCGGCGCAGCCGTAATGGGCTGCCCTTGCTCCCAAATTGTCGCCACTGGGTACCCGGTAGTGGACCAACTGACCCACTACCGGGTACCCCATCGCTCTCGCTGCCGGGATTCGCCCCTTCGGAGTAATGGCCTAGCTTCCATACTCAATTGAATCCACAGATAATTTCATTTAAAGATATATCTTGCGCTACATCTGAGTTCGATATATCTAACGATCTATCGACACGAAAACGGAGACCAACATGTTTGGCACGAGACATTCCTGGGGATGCGCGTCAGGGGGCATGTGGGCCGCTCGGCGCGGCTGGCGGGGGCATTTCGGCCACGGCCCCGGCTGGGGCGGGCGTCACGGCATGGGAGGCAACATGATGCGGGCCGGGCGCATGCTGGCGCAGGGCGACCTGCGCCTGATCGCGCTTGCACTCATCGCCGAGCAGCCGCGCCACGGCTACGAGATCATCAAGGTGCTCGAAGAAAAGACCACCGGCTGGTACTCGCCGAGCCCCGGCATCGTCTATCCGACGCTGACCTATCTCGAAGAGGCCGGCTACGTCACTGCGGCGGCCGAGGGCGCCAAGAAGCTCTACACCATCACCGAGGAAGGCCGCGCCTATCTCGATGCAAATCGCGATTTCGTCGAGGCCGTGCTCGAGCGTCTTGCCGCCATCGGTGAGAAAGTGGCGCGCATGCGCCGTCGCTTCGGTGAGGATGACGAGCGCCGCGGGGTGCCGCCGCTCGTGCGGGCAGCGCTTGAGAACCTGCGCGATGTCGCGGCCAAGCGCCTCGATGCTGACGCGGAGGCCGAAGCCAAGGTCGTCGAGGTGCTCGCGCGCGCGGCTGCGGAGCTGAAAAAGGCGTGAGCGCCGGCAAACAACATCGCGAAACGCGTCGGCGAGACCAGGCAGTGCCTTTCGCCTTTGCTCGCCCGCTAGCCGGTTCTCGCGTCCTTATTTCAAGCGCTTTGCGGCCTCTTCAACGACGCTCAAGTCGGCCTGTTTCTTGACATCGGGCGCCGTTTTGACGAAGCCCAAGTCGCGCGTCATGTCGACGTTCTTCTGCAGCGCCGCGAGATCCGGCAGCATGTTCGGATCGTGATAGGCGTCGCGCTTGGTAAACAGCCAATCGAAACGCTCGGGCGGCAGCTTGGTGACGCGGCCCGCGATCTCCATAGCCTCCTGATGGTTATTCGGATCGAGGAACCAGCGCGTGATGCGCAACGTATCCTCCATGAAATCGACCATGGCGGCGCGGTTCTTGTCGAGAAACGGCTTGCGCGCGGTCCACACGATCATGTCGGTAACGCCGATCGCATCGCGCTGGATGAACAGCGTACGGCCGATTTTGCGCAGCTCGGGATCATAGGAGAAGGGAATGACCGCGGGAATCATGTCCACCTTCTTCTCCGACAGCATCGCGCGCATTGTGGGGAAGGCGGACTCGACGACGGTGTAATCGCGCTTGTCCTCGAGGCCGATCTTGCGCAGCATTGCGCGCATGGCAACGTCGACCGCGCTGCCGGCCGCGTTCGTCATCACCACTTTGCCCTTCAGATCCTCGATTTTTTTGATCGGGCCGTCGGCGAGCACCATGTACTCCTGCGAGTAATAGCCTTCGACGCCGTCGCGGAACTCGTCGGCGATGATGCGCAGGTCATTCATGCCGGCGTTCTCAATCGCGATCGCGAGCGTGGAATAGGCGAGATTAGCGACTTCGAGCTCGCCATTGGCGAGCGCCGTCACCATCGGCGGGGTGCCGGCATAGCGGGTAGGCTCGAGCGTGTAGGACTGACCGAGATGCCGTGCGAGATCCTTTTTCTCCAGCATGATCGAGGCCCAGTTGGTGACCGGGGCGACCCATGACAGGCGAATCTTCACGGGCTCGGCGGCCTGCGCCGCGCCGGCGCTCAGGAGCGCGGCGGCAGCGAGGCTCGCAACAATCAATCGCGACACACGCATGGGTTTCCTCCTGTTGGTGTTTTTTTGAGGCTTTGGGCCGATGTTGCTCGAAACTGGCAGAGCGGCGGCGGTTTTGGCAAGCGCCGATTTGACGCGCGCTTGGTAAGATCATTGCCGTGATTTGGGGTGCTAAGGCGAGGCCTCCTCGAGCACGCGTCCCTTCGTTTCAACCGCAAACACGCCGGTGATTACGGCGGCAATTGCCGCGACGATCGCGAACGTGACAAAAACCGACGGCAGGCCACCGGCCAGCATCATTCCCACCACCGTCGGTCCAATCATCGATGCAAACCGCAGCCAAGCCGTGGCGGCGCCCACGCCGAGTGCGCGCACGCGCGTCGGATAGAGCTCCGGCGTATAAAGATAAACGCCGATATTGATGCTGCTGATGAAGAAATAAGCGATGGTCATGAAGGTCAGCACCTGCTCCGCGCTGGGAGCAGGTAAGAGCGCAACCGCAGCCAAAGCCGGCGTCGCAGCCGCGAAGGAAACGGCGAACCAAAGCCGCCGGCCGACATGATCGATGGCCAATGCGCAGATCAGCGTGCCGAGAAGGCCGACCGCCTGCGTGATCAAGCCGTAGCGCAGCGAAACATCGAGCGGCAGCTTGAACACGGTTCGATACAAGGTGGGTAGCCAGATCGTGAGACCGTAGTTCACGAAATAGGCGGCAAACCAGATCACCCAGACCACCAGCGTGCGCCGCAGATAGAACGGGCCGAAGAGGTCGGACCAGGAAGCGCCCTTGTCGGAAGTCGAGACGACGGGCTTCACCGGCGGCAGCGGTTGTCCAGTTGCCTTCTGGGTCTCGGTTTCGATCAGCGACATCCCGGCCTCGGCCTCGGCATTGCGGCCGCGCACAGCCAGCCAGCGCGGGGATTCTGGCAACAGGCTGCGCAACACCAGCGCCAGCAAGGCCGGCAGCGCGCCGATAACGAACATGTACTGCCAGCCGAGATGCAGGACGACCCACAGTCCGACGAGGCTTGCCGCCACGAGGCCCACGGGAAAGACGAGTTCGTACAAAAGCACAAAGCGGCCGCGGCCCTGCGCCTTTGCGAGCTCGCTGATGAAGACGGCGGCGACCGGCACCTCGCCGCCGAGTCCGATGCCTTGGATCGTGCGCAACACCAGCAGCGAGCGGTAATCCCAGGCGAGTGCGCAGGCGAGACTCATGACCCCGAACAGGGCGATCGAACCGACCATTGCATTCATGCGCCCGTAGCGCTCCGCGATCCAGCCGAACAACAGTGCGCCCAGCAATTGCCCGAGGAATCCGGCCGAGATCATCACCCCGATCTCCGGCGGGGTCAGCTTCCACAGCGGGACGATGACCGGGAGCACCGATGCGATCGCCAGCGCGTCGAAGGCGTCGAAGAACGTGGCGACGCCCACGATGATGCGCGCCTTGACCTGCCACCACGAAGTGGGCAGGCGCTCCAGCCGCGCGACGATGTCATCGACCGTCGAGCGAGCGCTCGCAGCGTCCATCTTGTCCTCCCGCCCTACGCCTTATCCGTGCGGCAATCGCAGGAGCCTTGCCGCCGTGTCGCAGCAGATGGCATTTCGTACGGCCGTCTCGAGCGGCACGTTATCGATGAAATGTGCGGCTTCCTCCACCAGTTCGAACGGGTAGTCGGCGGCGAACATCACGCGGTCATGGCCGAGTGCATTGAGCGTGCAGTTCAGCGGCTCGGCGGCGCACATGCCCGACGTCGCCACCACGATATTCTCTTTGACGTATTGTGAGGGACGCTTGGCGAGTTTGACCGCATAAAAGTCGGGTCCGGTGCGGCTGTCGAAACGCCACAGCAGGAAAGGCAACGTTTCGCCCAGATGGCCGAGCGCGAGCCGCGCGCGCGGGAATCGATCAAAAACGCCACCGAACACGATGCGCAAGGCGTGCGAGCCGGTCTCGAACGTCCATTCCCACGTCGCCCGCCGCAAGCCCTTGTAGCCGTCCAGCACGGGGGCAGGCGTGATGGGATCGGCGGGATGGAGATAGATGAGTGCCTCGAGCGCCTGCGCTCGCTCCCAGAACGGGTCGAGCGAGGGATGGTCCAGGTATTTCCCGTTGGTATGGCCATTGATCAGTGCGCCGCAGAATCTGAGCTCGCGCATCGCGCGTTCGAGTTCGTCCGCGGCGGCAACGGCGTCCTGCATGGGCAGATGTGCGAAGCCGGAGTAGCGCTGCGGGCGCTTTGCAATCTCACGCGCCAGAAAATCGTTGGCAGAGCGCGCCTTGTCACAGGCGGTCTTGGTGTCGCGTTCGGCCTGCACGCCCGGCCCCGCGATCGAGAGCACGCAACGTTCGATGCCGGCGAGCTCCATCGCCGCAAGCCGCATCTCACCGAAATCCGTCAGCCGCGCGAGAAACGTCTCGCGTTTGTTCGCAGGGAGATCTGCGACGGTCGGCGCCCAATAGTCCTCGAACCCGGGGCACAAGCAGTGCTCCTCAACCGCGATCTTCTTGACCATGCCGGTTGTTCCTCCCCGCTCCTTTTTGTACCGTATTCTCGTTGAAGCGCATCAATAGGCAAGGCTTAATCGCCTTAAAACGCCACACGCGCAGTGCTGCTAGGGGAGGCGGGCCGGTGACAAAAAAGATTCGCGGCGTGGCGTTCGAGGAGAACCTGTCCAACAGCATGGGGCTCGAGTTCTACAACCTGTCGCATCGATTCGGCTATCAATCCCCGAACTGGCCCTACTTCGAAGACGTCAAGATCGAGCGCATCCACTACCACGCCAAGTCCGGCGTGCTATCGCAGCGCATCACCACGAGCATGCACAACACGACGCATATCGATGCGCCGGCGCATGTCGTGCAGGGCACCCCATTCATCGATGAGGTTCCACTGCCGCACTTCTTCGGCTCTGGCATCGTGGTCTCGATTCCCAAAAAGAAATGGGAGTCGATCACGTATGATGATCTGGAAAAGGCCGCTGGCGCCGCGGTGCGTCCGCGCGACGTGGTGATCGTCAATACCGGCTGGCACAAGGCCTACGAGGACAACGAGGACTATTTCTGTCGCGCGCCGGGCTTCGTGCCGTCGGCGGGGGAGTGGTTCGTCGAGAAAAAGGTGAAGGTGGTCGGCCACGACACGCAAGCGAACGATCACCCGCTTGCCACTGCCATCGGTCCGCAGCGCAACGGCCCGCTGCATCCGCATCTCGCCGAGGAATACAAAGCCTGGTCGGGCGGCCGCGATTGGAAACAGGATTTTCCGGATTGGGAGCCGGTACACCGGATCTTGTTCAAGAACGGCATTCTTGGCATCGAGAATGTCGGCGGCGATATCGACAAAGTCACCGGCAGGCGCTGCACCTTCGCGCTGTTCCCGTGGAACTGGGAGCGGGGCGACGGCTGCATCATTCGGCTGGTTGCCATCATCGATCCCAAGGCCTTGTATCGGATCGAGAAGGGGGAGAAGTTCTGATGCAAGTCAAACATTTGAGCGAGGCCAAGCCGTACGAGGCGCCCAACCATCGCGCCTATTGCTCGTTGCGGCTGTTCGGGCTCGATGCCGGCGGGCCGAAGCAATTCACCGTCGGGCTTTCGCATTTTCTGCCCGGCGGCGGCGCTGGCCCCGATGCCTCGCCGACCGAGAAGGTCTATTACGTGCTCGCGGGCGAGCTTACCCTCATCGCCGGCGGAAGGGAGACCGTGCTCAAGGCCAACGATTCCTGCTTCATCGGGCCGAACGAAAGCCGCGAAATCGTCAATCGCGGCAATGACGTCGTGACCATGCTGGTCGCGGTCTCGACGCCGCAACAATGACGGTCAATGGGATCACCGCGGGGCATTCTTCCGTCACACGCGGGTAGAGGCGCGTCGAAGACGCGCGTGAACGCGCCTATGACCCGCGCATCCATCCTCTTGCGAAGATGATGGATTGCCGGGGTCAAGTCTTGCAATGACGGTGAACGAGGCTCTGTTCTTTGCGAGTAATGGTCATGGCCGAGGACTTCCTGAAAAATCCGCTCTCGCTTTTTGACATTGGCGGTAAGACCGCGATCGTCACCGGCGCCACCGGCGCCTTTGGTGCGCTCTCGGCGAAGGTGCTCGCAGCCGCGCACGCCAACGTCGTGCTGTGCGCCAATAATGCGGCCGAGCTGAAAAAAGTCGCGACGGAATGCGAACAGCTCGGGGGCAAAGTCGAGACCCTGGCCAAGCGCCCCAGCTCGGAGGCAAATTCCGACGCGATTGTCGATGCTGCGGTCAAGACATTCGGCCGCGTTGATATTCTCGTGGTCGCATCCGGACAGAACAAGGTCTCCAAGATCGTCGACCAGAAGCCTGAAGATTTTCTCGACGTCATGGATGCCAACGTGACGCAAACGTGGTTGATCGCGCGCGCGGCCGGTCGGCAGATGCTCAAGCAGGGCCAAGGCGGCAAAGTCATCCTGATGTCGTCGGCGCGCGGCCTGCTGGGCCATCCGGCCGGATATACGGCCTATTGCGCATCGAAGTCGGCAGTCGACGGCATCACCAAGGCGCTCGGCTGCGAGTGGGGCGACACCGGCATCACGGTCAATGCGCTGGGGCCGACCGTCTTTCGTTCGCCGCTCACCCAATGGATGTTCGAGGACACCGAGCGCTCGCGGGAAGTGCGCAAGGGCTTCCTGACCCGCGTTCCGAAAGGGCGCCTTGGCGAACCGTCCGACCTCGCGGGCCCGCTGTTGTTTCTCGCATCCAAGGCATCGGACTTTTACACCGGGCATATCCTCTACGCCGACGGCGGATACACCGCGGGCTGACCATGGCAAAGGCGCGCATCGCGGTCATCGGCGCCGGCCTGATGGGCCATGGCATCGCCCAGGTGTTCGCGCTCGCCGGGCATGAGGTGTCGATCCACGACTCGATTGCAGCCAACCTCGCCGGCGCCAAGGCGCGCATCCTCACCAATCTCCGGGATCTCGGGGACGACGTGTCGGCGGTCGACCGAGTTCGGCTGACCGGCGACCTTGCCGCGGCGGTGCGGGGGGTCGACTATGTCGTCGAAGCCGTACTCGAAGATTTGCCGCTGAAGCAGAAGCTGTTCGTCGAGATCGAGCGGAACGTGGGGCCGCACACGATCCTCGCCAGCAACACCTCGGTGATCCCGATCACCAAGATCATGGAGGGCTTAGGCGACCGCTCGCGCGCGCTCGGCACCCATTGGTGGAACCCGCCGTATCTTGTGCCGCTTGTGGAGGTGATCGGCACCCAATGGACCTCACCGCAGGCGATTGACTGGACGATCGATCTGCACAAGGCGGCGGGCAAAATGCCGGTGCATGTGAAGAAGGACGTGCCCGGCTTCGTCGGCAACCGCCTGCAGCACGCATTGTGGCGGGAGGCAATTGCGCTCGTCGAGCGCGGGATTTGCGACGCGGAAACCGTCGACACCGTGATCAAGGCGAGTTTCGGCCGGCGGCTTGCCGTCTTGGGCCCGCTGGAGAACGCCGATCTTGTCGGCAACGATTTGACCCTCGCCATTCACAAGACCGTCCTGCCCGACATCGACAGCCGGCCGCATCCTTCGCCCTATCTCGAGGCGCTGGTGGAGAACGGCAAGCTCGGCTTTAAGTCGGGCGAAGGCTTTCGTGCGTGGAGCGCCGAGGCGCAAGCTCACTTGCGGGCCAAGGTGCTGCAGCATCTCAAGCAAGCTCGGACGGCGGATACGGATAGATAGCCGAACGCGAGACGGGAGGCCCATATGGCCAAAGATGCGTCGCAGGATCTTAATTCCGGGATTTCGCGCCGGAAGATCGTCAGCGCCGGCTTCGGCGCGATCGCGGCACCGGCGGTGCTGCGGATCATCCCGGCCAACGCCCAGAGCCGCGTCGTCAAAATCGGTCACGTCAGCCCAAAGACGGGACCGCTCGCCGGCTTCGGCGAAGCGGACGGCTTCATCCTCGAGCAGGTCCGCGGCATCCTGGCGAAAGGCTTGCAGAGCGGCGGGCGCACCTACCAGGTCCAGATCATCAGCAAGGACAGCCAGTCGAGCGGCAGCCGCGCCGCCGAGGTCGCCTCCGAGCTGATCCTCGGCGACAAGGTCGATCTCATTGTCGCGTCGGCGACGCCCGACACCACCAATCCGGTAGCCGATCAGGCGGAGGTCAACGAGGTTCCCTGCATCACCACGAATTGCCCGTGGCAACCCTATTTCTTCGGACGCAAGGGCGATCCCGCCAAAGGCTTCACCTGGACGTACCACTTCTTCTGGGGACTCGAAGACGTGATCGGCGCGTTTCTCGCGCTGTGGGATTCGGCGCCGACCAACAAAGTCGTGGGCGGCCTGTTCCCCAACGACGCCGATGGCAACGCCTGGGGCGATGTGCAACGCGGCTTGCCGCCGGCGCTCGCGAAAGCGGGTTACCGGCTCACCGATCCCGGCCGTTATCAGCTCATGAACAACGATTTCACCTCGCAGATTTCGGCATTCAAGGCGGTCAATGCCGAGATCGTCACCGGCAACATGATCCCGCCCGACTTCGCCACCTTCTGGTCGCAAGCTGCGCAACAGGGCTTCCGGCCGAAGATTGTTACCATCGGCAAGGCGCTACTGTTTCCATCCGTGATCGAGTCGCTTGGCGTGCGCGGCAACGGGCTCACCACCGAAATTTGGTGGACGCCGAATCACCCGTTCAAGTCCGGTCTGACCGGTCAGAGCGCAAAGGAGCTGACGGATGCCTATGTCGCCGCCACCAAGCGGCCGTGGACGCAACCGATCGGCTTCCAGCACGCGCTGTTCGAGGTCGCTATCGACGTGCTCAAGCGGTCGAAGGCGCTGGAGCCCAAGGCGATCCTCGATGCCGTGATCGCGACCGACTACAAATCGATGGTCGGTCCGGTGAAATGGACCGGCCAGCCCGTGAAGAATGTCACGAAGACGCCCCTCGTCGCCGGACAGTGGCAGCGCAAGGCCGAGCGCTTCGATCTGGTTATTACCACGAACAAAACCGCGAGAGAGATTCCGGTCGGCGGCGAGTTGCAGCTGTTGTCATGAGTTTGGCGTTCCGAATCGCCCCGTATGCCCGGATGCGAATGTTTTGCTGTGTTGTCGTCCCCGCGAGGGGCACCGAGCGACGCTCGGGGGACCCCGTAGCGGGGATGCACATTCCAGAGGCGATGGTCATGGGTCCTCGCCTGCTCGGGGACGACGTGCCACTTTGCGGATTGCACCTCGGCACGATAGGGCAGGCGAGGCGGTTCGAGTGACATCCGCATGCCTCCCGTCCTCAACTTCGAAAAAATCTCCAAGCGCTTCGGCGCCGTCGTCGTAGCGGATGGCATCGACCTTGCGCTCGGGGACGGGGAGGCGCTGGGCATCATCGGGCCGAATGGCGCCGGCAAAAGTACGCTGTTCGGCATCGCCAGCGGCACGGTTGCGCCCGACTCCGGGCGCGTGCTGTTTGCGGGCACAGACATCACACTTGTTGCGCCGGACAAACGCTGCCGCATGGGCATCGGCCGGTCGTTTCAGATTCCGCAGCCGTTCAACGGCATGACCGTGTTCGAAAATCTGGTGGTGGCGGCGGCGTTTGGTGGCGGCCGCCGCGAGCGGGAGGTCTATCCACGCTGCGTCGAGTTGCTCGACCAATGCGGGCTCGCGGCCAAGGCCAACCGGCCCGCGGGCAGCCTTACCCTCCTCGACCGCAAGCGGCTCGAGCTGGCACGCGCGCTCGCCACGCAACCGCGCGTGCTCCTGCTCGACGAGGTGGCCGGCGGGCTGACGGAGCACGAATGCACGGCGCTGGTCGATTTGATCCGCAACGTTCGGCGCGGCGGCATCTCGATCATCTGGATCGAACACGTGGTGCATGCGCTCATCGCGCTCGTCGACCGTCTGCTCGTCCTTTACGGCGGGGCCTTCATCGGCGAGGGCGCGCCGCAGACCGTGATCGCCTCACCGGCGGTGCGCGAAATCTACATGGGGATTCCTGCGGATGCCTGAGCCGCTCCTCGACCTGCGCGCCCTCGACGCCTTCTACGGCGACTTCCAGGCGCTGTTCGGCATTTCGCTCGATGTGGCAGCAGGCGAGGTGGTCGCGGTGATCGGCGCGAATGGCGCCGGCAAATCGACGCTGCTCAAGTGCATTGCCGGCGTCATCGCGTCCCGTCACGAAGCCATCCTGTTCGACGGCGAGCCGATCGGCGATGTGCCCGCGCACGCGGTGGTCGCGCGCGGCATCGCGCTCGTTCCCGAAGGGCGCCACCTGTTCTCCTCCCTCTCGGTCGAGGAGAATCTCCTCATCGGCGGCCAGCTCGGCAGGCCAGGGCCGTGGAGGCTATCTCGGGTCTACGAGCTGTTTCCGGCGCTCTGTGAGCGGCGGCACGCGCCGAGCACGTTGCTCTCCGGCGGCGAGCAGCAGATGGTCGCGATCGGGCGCGCGCTGATGTCCAACCCCAAGCTTCTCCTGTGCGATGAGATCAGCCTCGGGCTTGCGCCGATCGTGGTGCGCGAGCTCTACGCCCGCCTGCCGTCCATCCTTGCAGAAGGAAGCTCCCTCGTCATCGTCGAACAGGACATCGTTCAGGCGCTCAAGGCGGCAAACCGCGTGTATTGCCTGCAGGAAGGCCGTGTCGCGCTCACAGGCTCGGCCGCAACGTTGACCCGCGAGGCGATCTCGGCGGCTTATTTCGGGGTGTGATGAGCTCGGGGCGCAAATGCGGGTCCGCGAGTGGAGCAATCGCCTCTCCACCGCTCATTCCCGCGCAAGCGTCAAGCCAGTTTATCGTTCCGAATCGAACGGGTCTGAACAAAGGCATGAAACGACCGCCCCTGGGATTCTCAAAAATGAAATCGCGATGGAATGGATCAACATAATCATCCAAGGCGTGCTGATCGGCGGCCTCTACGCCATGTTCGCAGCCGGCCTCGCCTTAATCTTCGGGGTGATGCGGCTCGTCAACATCGCGCATGGCGATCTCATCGTGCTCGCCGCCTATATCGCGCTGATGACCAGCGACACGCTCGGGCTCAACCCGTTGCTCGCCATCATTGTCGTGGTGCCGATCATGGCGGCGATCGGCTATGGCCTTCAGCGCGCGTTGCTCAACCGCACCCTTGGCGATGACGTGCTGCCGCCGCTGCTCGTGACCTTCGGGTTGTCTGTCATCATCCAGAACGCGCTGCTTGAATTCTTCACCGCCGACAGCCGGCGGCTGCGGGCCGGCGCGATTGAGGTCGCGAGCTTTCCACTGATGGAAGGCGTGTGGATCGGCGTGCTTCCGCTATTGCAATTCGTCGTCGCCGTTGTCGTCATCGGCGCGCTGCAAGTTCTGTTCTACCGCACCGCCTTCGGCCGTGCCTTTCGGGCGACCTCGGACGACCAGTCCGTCGCCCAATTGATGGGCCTCGACAACCGGCATGTCTTTGCGCTCGCCATGGCGCTGTCGCTCGCCATTGTCGCGGTCGCCGGCGTGTTCATTGCCGTGCGCACCAATTTCGATCCCGCGATCGGGCCCGCGCGGCTGATCTTCGGCTTCGAGGCCGTGATCATCGGCGGGCTTGGCAGCATGTGGGGTACGCTCGCCGGCGGCATCATCCTCGGGGTGTCGCAGGCAATTGGCGCCCAAATCAATCCGGGCTGGCAGCTCTTGGCCGGGCATCTCGCCTTTCTTCTCGTTCTGGCGCTGCGCCCGGAGGGCCTGTTCCCAAAGGTGAAGGGATGATCGCCTCCTTCAAGGTGGAGCATGCGAGCCGCTCGAGCCGCTTCGGCACGGCCGCTTTTGCCGCTGGTTTTGTGCTGCTTGCCGCGGCACCGGTCTGGGGCGGCCGCGACGACTTGCGGCTGCTCTCTGAAATCTATGCGTATGTCGCGCTGGCGAGCCTCTGGAACTTGCTTGCGGGTTACGCCGGACTCGTATCGGTCGGACAGCAGGCCTATGTCGGACTCGGCGGCTATGTGCTGTTCGCGTCGGCGATTCTCGCCGGGCTGCATCCGCTGCTTGCCGTGCCGGTTGCGGGCGCAGTTGCCGCCGTGCTCGCGTTGCCGATCGCTGGCTTGATGTTCCGGTTGCGCGGGCACTACTTCGCCATTGGTACTTGGGTCGTGGCCGAAGTTTTTCGCCTGATCGCCTCGCAGATTTCCGCGCTCGGCGGCGGCTCCGGAGTAAGTCTGCCCGCGGGCATCGTGACTGCGATGGCCTCGAGCCGGCAGCTGCGGGAATTCTTGATGTACTGGGTGGCGCTCGCGCTGATGATCGTCGTGCTCGCCGCGATCGTGCTGTTGTTGCGCTCGCGCTACGGGCTCGCGCTCACCGCGATTCGCGACAACGAACTGGCGGCGCGATCGAACGGCGTCGACGTCACGCGCACCAAGCTCGTGGTCTACGTGCTGACCGCCTTGGGCACGGCGATGATCGGCGCGTTGATATTTCTGCAGAAGCTGCGCATCTCCCCTGACACCGCGTTCAGCGTCAACGACTGGACTGCGTTCGTCATCTTCATGACCGTGATCGGCGGCATCGGCCGGGTGGAGGGGCCGATCATCGGCACCATTGTCTTTTTCCTGCTGCGGCGGACGCTTGCCGATCTCGGTAGCCTCTATCTCCTGATGCTCGGGGCGGTGGCCATCGCGGTGATGTTGTTGGCGCCGAAGGGCATCTGGGGCTTTCTCGCCGAGCGCTTCGGCTGGCAGCTCCTGCCGCTCGAGCGGCGCTTGCGCTTTGGGGCGGATACCCGCACAACCTGATCGGCAAGAGCGATGTAGACCGGGAGAGAACAATGGCTGCCAAATCCGACAAGGTCATCATCACCTGCGCCGTGACCGGCGCGATCCACACCCCCACCATGTCGGAGGCGCTCCCGATCACGCCCGATCAGATCGCCGAGCAGGCGATCGGCGCCGCCGAGGCGGGTGCTGCCATCCTGCATTTGCACGCGCGCAATGCCAAAGACGGGCGCCCGACCGGCGACCCCGCGGTGTTCATGCAGTTCCTGCCGCGCATCAAGCAATCGACCGATGCGGTCGTCAACATCACCACCGGCGGGTCGCCGACCATGGCGGTCGAGGAGCGGTTGGCGGGGGTCATGAAATTGTCGCCGGAAATGTGCTCGCTCAACATGGGCTCGATGAATTTCGGCCTCTATCCGATGGTTGCCCGCTACAAGTCGTGGAAGCACGATTGGGAGGAGCCGTATCTCACCGGGACCAAGGAGACGATCTTCCGCAACACCTTCGCCGACATCGAGAAGATCTCGAAGCTCATGGGCGAGGGACACGGCACGAAGTTCGAGCACGAATGTTATGACGTCGGGCATCTCTACAATCTGGCCCACGGCGTCGATCGCGGCTGGTTCAAGCCCCCAATCTTCCTGCAGCTGATCTTCGGGATTCTCGGCGGCATTGGGGCGGATATGGACAACCTCATGTTCATGAAGCGTACCGCCGACAAGCTGTTCGGCGACGACTATTCCTGGTCGGTTCTGGGGGCTGGGCGACACCAGATGCCGTTTGCCACGCAAGCGGTGATGATGGGCGGCAACGTGCGCGTCGGTCTCGAGGACAGCCTATACATCGGCCGCGGCAAGCTCGCCAAAAGCAATGCGGAACAGGTTGCGAAGGCGCGTCGCCTGATCGAGGAACTCGGCTATGAGGTCGCGACGCCGGAGGAAGCGCGCGCGAGTCTCGGCCTCAAGGGCGCGGATCGGACGAAGTTTTGAAGCAACTGCGGCGGTTGCCAATCTGAGTCCATGGTTTTCGCGGGGACGAACGGAGAGTTGTCTCCTCTCCACCGCTCATTCCCGCACGGGCGGGAATGCAGTCCATCTTTGCGCCGCCGAATTGGAATGAGGACCCTTCATGGCCGATGACACAATCGTCGACATCTATTGTCACATCTTTCCGGATAAATTCTTCCAGGAGATGAACCGCGTCGCACCGCGGCTCGGCAATATCGCGGCGCGACTGCGCGGCGTCAAAAAGCTGTTCGACCTCGACGAGCGGTTCCGCGAGATGGACCAGTTCGGCGACTACCGGGAGATCATTTCGCTGCCCAATCCGCCGATCGAAGACCTTGCCGCCGGCGAGACCGGCCTTAACCTCGCGCGCATCGGCAACGACGCCATGGCCGAGCTGTGTAAGCGCCATCCCTCGCGCTTCCCGACCTTCGTCGCCGCGCTTTCGATGACGGACGTCGAGGGCTCGGTGAAGGAGGCACAGCGCGCAATCAAAGACCTCCATGCCGGCGGTGTTCAGATCTTCACCAATGTGGCGGGCCGTCCACTGGACGACAAAGCCTTCGAGCCGATCTTCGCCACCATGGCGGAGTTCGATCTGCCGATCTGGCTGCATCCGGCGCGCACCGCGAGCATGCCGGATTACCCTAAAGAGCAGAAATCCCGTTTCGAGATGTGGTGGTGTTTCGGCTGGCCTTATGACACGTCAGTAGCGATGGTGCGGATGGTCTTTTGCGGCCTGTTCGATCGTTATCCAGGGCTCAAGATCGTCACCCATCATCTCGGCGGGATGATTCCGTATTATGACGGGCGTGTCGGCCCTGGTCTCGACGTGCTGGGCAGTCGGACCAGCGACGAGGACTATTCCAACATCCTCCCTTCGCTGAAGCGGCCGCATCTCGATTACATGCACGATTTCTACGGTGATACCGCGCTTTTCGGCGGCGGCGTTCATGCGGTGCGCTGCGGGCTCGAGTTCTTCGGGGCAGACCACGTGGTATTCGCGACCGACACGCCGCTGGGCCCGATCGCACCGACGGTCGAGACGATTAAGCGGCTCGAGATCGCGGACGGCGACCGCCGCAAGATCTTCGTCGGCAACGCCGAGCGGCTGCTCAATAGGAAATTATCGTAAAGGCGGAGGCGGGCCATGCCGATGCATGTGCGCTTGCACTCGTTGATCGGCGCGGCCGTTTTGCTGGCGGCGAGCGGTTCGATGCTCGTGTCTCCCGCGAGTGCCACCGAGACGCTGCGCGTTGGCAAGGCAGTGCCCGAGGCGTTCTCTTTTGTGCCGCTCGATGTCGGCATGCGCAAAGGATTGTTCGCGAAACAGGGACTCGAGATCGAGTCGATTGCCTTTAACGGCGACGCGCGCATGCAGCAGGCGATGGCTTCGGACAGCCTCGACATTGCGCTCGGCTCCGGCCCGGCGATGGCTTTCATTGTCAAAGGCGCGCCGGTCAAGGCGGTCGCCGCTATGGCCGGAGCGCCGCTGTTGCTGGCGATCGTGGTGCGGCCCGATGGCCCACAAACCGCGGCTGAGCTCAAGGGCAAAACCATCAGCGTATCGACCGCCGGCTCGCTCACCTATTGGCTGGTGAGCGAGACCTCCCGGCGGCAGGGCTGGGGGCCCAAGGGCATCGAGATCGCGCCCATGGGCGCACTGGCGGGACAGATCGCGGCCATGAAACGCGGTGACATCGACGGCGTGATCACGGACATCGGGAACGCCTTCGCGCTGGAGAAACGCCGCGAAGGCCGCATCCTCGTTCGCTTCACCGACATCAAGGACTTCCACATCCACGTTATTTTTGCGACCGACAAGCTGATCGCGGAGCGGCCGGAGGCGGTGCGCGGATTCCTCAAGGGCTGGTTCGAGGCAATCGCCTTCATGCGCAGCAACAAGACGGAAACCGCCGCCATCGCCAGCGAGGTCACACACAAGGACGCCGAGATTACCTCGCGCGTCTACGACGAGTTAATGCCGATGTTCTCCGATGACGGGCGTTTCAATTCGCACGCCCTCGCCACGCTCGCGAAATCCTACGTGGAGCTGGAACTCCTGCCGCGGGAGCCTGACATGGCGGCACTCTATACCGAGGAGTTTTTGCCGAGGTGAGGCGCAGTGCAGCGCGCCCATCCGCGTAGAGTCGAGCGTATTGCACGCCCTCACACCAGCTCCGGCCACGGGACGATGGTCGACTTGACGGTCTTCATCGCCATCGCGTCGCTTACGGCGCGCGAGACGCCGTCTTCGTCGAACGGGTAGAGCGTCTGCATGTCGAACCAAGGATATCTGTTGCGCGCGCGGTGGAGCATGTCCACGCCGAGCGGCAGGTCGTTGGCGGTGAAGGCCCATGAGCCCAGCACATTGAGGTCCTTGGCGCAGATGCGGTGCCATGACGTGGTGATCGCGCCGGCATCGGTGAACTGGCCCATCTCGACATAGGTGCCGCCGTCGCGCAGCATCTCGATGCCCTCGGGCCCGGCGCTCGGATGGCCGGAACAGTCCATCACAAGATCGGCGCCGAAGCCGCTGACGATATCGCGCACGCGCTTGATCCGCTGCTGCGGGTCCGTGATCTCCTCGATGTTCACCGTCGCTTCGGCGCCAAATTTTCGCGCGAGTTCAAGCCGCGGCTTCTCGGGCGCGCCGACGCAGATCACCCGCCCGGCCCCCATTTCACGCGCCGCCGCGATCGCGAGAATGCCGATCGGCCCCGAGCCCTGGATTACGACTGTGTCACCCCAGGTGAACCCGCCGGCTCGGGTCGCGCGGTTGAACGCGCGGATGCAGGAGGTCAGCGGCTCCGAGAGCGCGCCAAGCCGCAGCGGCATGTCGTCGGGAAGTTTGTAGACCTTTGTGCCCGGCAGCATGTCGAGGTCGACATACACATATTCGGCGAAGCCGCCCCACAAATGCGGCGCCTTATCGAAGCCGAGATAGCGCCCGTAATAGACGGGAGTGAGGCACTTGTTGGCGCGCTCCGGATAATGGACACAGTAATAGCACCGTCCGCATGGCATCAGCGGCGGGATCATGACCTTCGAGCCGAGGCCAAGCGGCTTGCCCATGAAGTCTTCGGTGAATTGCGCTCCCGCTTCGACGATCACGCCGCCGAGCTCGTGGCCGAGCGTGAAAGGCCACGGCAACGGCTTCGGCCAGTGACCTTTCAGAATATGCAGGTCGGTGCCGCACACGCCGCAGGCGCCGATCTGAATGAGGGCGGCATTCTTGGGGACTTGCGGCCATGGCACGGAACGGATGATCGGCTCGGCGCCGGGGCCGGCGAAGGTAGCGACGCGGATGGTGCTGTTGCGCATGGATTTCGGCTCGTCATGCGCGGGGCGGGCGCCCCAAACGGGTCAGCGAGCGATCCCATTCACCCGCGCATCCACAGAGAAACGGTTCTTCTAGAAGATGGATCGCCGGGTCAAGCCCGGAACAGGCGCTCGTCACTCGCGGCGCTCACGGCAAGTGACCTGCTCGATGTCGGCCACCAACGCTGCAAACTCGCCGCTTGCGAGGGCATCGCTGCAGCGCGCGAGGATGCGCTCGGCGTATTCGATCCCAATAGCGGGTTCGCTGAAGCGCAAGAACTTCTTCCGCACGCTAGCGCCATCGAACGGCAGCGCGGGATCGCCGGGAATGTGGGTCACGGTTCGCTCCTGCCGCGCGGCGCCCGCGGTGACGCGCACACGTGCGGGCCAGCTGTGCGGATACTGGGCGAGCAAGCGCTCGTCCGCCGCGACTTTGATTTTCGCCATTAGGCAGTGAACGGCGGGCGGTATCTTGGCCGGCGTCTGCTGCACGTCGAAAGCCGCATCGGGCGCGAGCGCCGCCACGGCCATGCAATAATGCACGCTGGTTAGATGCGAGGCGCGATCGTCGGCGACGACGCCGTGATCGATCATTTTCAGGTGCGGCGGCAGCACCGCGACGGTGACCTCCTCGATCGCGCTCGGCGCCACGCCGCTGGCGATGATCTCCTTGAGCGCCTGCGTCGCCGCCATGGTTTGCCGCGCCGCACACCACGGCTTGAAGGAGGCCTCGCTCAAGGCGATGCGTTCGCCGAGCGCGTCGGTGAGGGCCGAGATATCGGGCGTAATGCCGAAGACGCCGGGGAGCAGTTGACCCTCGATCAATTTGCGATCCGAGGTGAAGCCGTGCTGCGCCGCCAGCGCCGTGGTGAGCCCGGTGCGGGCGGCATTGCCGAGCGCGAACCAGCGCGAGGTGGTTGCCGCATTGTGATGTCCCACGGTGGGCGCCGCGATCGTGAGCGCGAGCGCCAGCGCATCGGCAGTGGGCTGCGCGCCGAGTTTGAGGAGTCGCGCGGCCACTGCTGCCATGCCGAAGGGCGCGGTGAAATAGGTCGGCCAGATGCCGCGATAGAGAATGCTCGGCCCGTCGAGCGCGCGGCCAAGCCGGGTCATTGCCTCGGTGCCTACAACGACGGCGGCGATCACCTCTTCGGCCGTGATGCCCGGCGTCGCGGCAGCGAGGGTCAGCGCGCCAGGAATAACGATCGCGCCGGGCGTTGTCATGGAGGCAAGATGGATGTTGTCGATCTCGCTCAGCCGCGCGAGCGCGCAGCGGGTGGCCAGATCGAGCGCCAATGCCTCGCCTGCTTGCCCGCGCGCGCGCAGCGTCGCGCGAAATCGCAGCAGGTTTGCGCCTTCTGCGGTCCGCGTGCTCGCGATCCACGCGCCCACGGTGTCGATGAGGTGCAGCACCACGAGCTCGCGCAACACATCTGGGGGCTGCCTGCTTTCCGCGAAATGGCTGCCGAGCTGTTCGAGCGCGGTCATGTCATGCGCTCAAATCCCGTCCGAGCCGCCGGCGTCGCCGAGGTCGGTGTCGGCGAACAGCGCGTCAAGCGACAGCATCTTGGCGATCATGCCCTGCTCGTGGGTGTAGCGCAGGACGGTCTCGAGATTTTTGCGGTTGGCGGGGGTGAGACCATAGGCCCAGGGGTCGCGACCCAGCAGCGCTTCCTGCTCCTCGAGCGCCGTGCGCACCCAGGCGAGCGGAACCGTGCGGGGATTGGCGATGCGCCGATAGGCGATCTCCTTTGCCTCCTCGAAGGCCTTGGTGAGGTTAGTTGGCACCCAGGGAAACTTGTCCACGATCTCCTGCTTGATGGTGGTGACATGCATGATCGGGAAGATCCCAGTGCTGCGGAAATAGGCAAGCTCTATCTCTTTGTAATTTGGAAAGAGCCGCACGATGCGCTTGTCGCCGGCAACGAACAGGCGTGGCAGCTCCGGCGAGAGCATGGCGGGGATTTCGCCCTCGGCCAGCATGACGTCGAGCCTTTTCGCCGGCGCGATCATCTCGATGCGCAGGTCCTTGGGCGGGGTGAAGGGGACATCCTCGCTGCGCTCTACCACCCATGTCACCTGCCGGTGCGGCAGCGCGTACTCCTCCTCTAATATGCCGCGCATCCAGATATTGG
>DATNNX010000003.1:0-7784 GCA_035601615.1 Xanthobacteraceae bacterium | reverse complement strand
CAGCGTGCCGGCGCCGTGATCGGTGAGGAGTTCGAGCAGCACCGCGTGCGGCACCTTGCCGTCGAGGATGACCACGCCCTCGACGCCCGCTTCGAGCGCATAGATGCAGGTCTCCACCTTGGGAATCATGCCGCCGGAGATGGTGCCGTCGGCGATCAACCCGCGCGCGTCGTCGGGCGAGAGCTGCTTGATCAATTTGTTGGACTTGTCGAGCACGCCGGGCACGTCGGTGAGCAAAAGGAGCCGCTTGGCCTTGAGCGCGCCGGCAATCGCGCCGGCGAAGGTATCGGCATTGACGTTATAGGTTCCGCCCTGGGCGGAGGCGGCGAGCGGGGCCAGCACCGGAATGAGCTTGCGGCCGAGGATCTGCGTGAGCACGGTGGTGTCGATCTTGTCGGGCTCCCCGACGAAGCCGAGGTCGACCATCTTCTCGATATTGGAGCCTGCGTCGATGACCGTGCGGCTCAGCTTGCGCGCGAGCACCATATTGCCGTCCTTGCCGGTCAATCCGATCGCCTTGCCGCCGGCCTCATTGATGAAGCCGACGAGCTGCTTGTTGATCGAGCCCGCAAGCACCATTTCCACGATCTCGATCGTCGCTGCATCGGTGATGCGCAAACCCCCTGCGAATTCCGACTTGATGCCGAGCCGTTTGAGCATCTCGCCGATCTGCGGCCCGCCCCCGTGCACGACCACGGGATTGATGGCGGTCTGCTCCATCAACACGATGTCGCGGGCAAAGTTTCTCGCCATGTCCTCCTCGCCCATGGCGTGGCCGCCGTATTTCACGACCACGGTCTCCTCGTCGTAACGCTGCATGTGCGGAAGCGCTTCCGACAGAACGCGGGCGATATCGTGGGGCGAAATGGTCATCGCGGATTTGTCCCGGCAATCCAGCGGCCGCGCCGCGGGCAGCAATGTGGCTTGCGCCTTTTACCGAGCGGGCGGCTGCGGCGAAAGAGGCCCAAGCGGCGGTGTGCAAAAAGCACAGCTGCGGTCGTCCCCGCGAGAGCGCGGACCCGGATGGCGGATGTCAAGCAGGCGAGTCTGAACTTTCCCCCTTCCGCGGGAGTGAACGGAGTCCGATGCATGAATTCGCTTAACCTCCGCCGCGCTCGTTGATGAGCCGCGCCATGGCGGCGCGCAGCTCCGGGATGCCGCTGCGGCTGCGCGCGGAGGTCACAAGCACGTCCGGATGAGCCGCAGGGTGTTCGGCGAGCGCCGTTTGGGTCTTAACGACCAGCGCAGCAAGATCCGCCTGCCTCGCCGCGTCGGCCTTGGTGAGCACGACCTGATAGTTGACCGCCGCCTTGTCCAACGTCTTGAGCACCTCGGCGTCGGTCAGCTTGAGTCCGTGGCGCGCGTCGATGAGAAGATAGACGCGCGCCAGATTCGCCCGCCCGAACAGAAAGGCATGGATAAGCCCGGTCCAGGCCTTGATCTTCGGCTTCGCAGCAGCCGCATAGCCATATCCCGGCATGTCGACGAGCGTGAGCCGCGACGGGCCGCTGAAGAAAATCAGCTCCTGGGTGCGGCCGGGTGTATGCGAGATGCGCGCCAGCGCGCGCCGGCCGGTGAGCGCGTTAATGAGGCTCGACTTGCCGACATTGGAGCGGCCGGCAATCGCGAGCTCGACGCCGCGCATGGGCGGCAGCGCCGCGAGCGAGCTCGCGGCGATGGCGAACTGCCAGTCGCCGGCGAACAGCTTGCGCCCGGCTTCGATCTCGGCGCGCGTGAAATGAGAGGCTGAGGCAAGCGAGGGCGCCTGCGGGCTGCTCATGACGATGAGCTACTTACTTCTGTATCACTTTTTTTTTAAAAAGATTTTTCAGGCTTCCCCACGTGCCCTTGAGATTATCCCACAGCTCGATCTTGGCTCCATGCCTGTGCATGATCAGGCTCTGCTGGGCCACCGAGAGCGTGTTGTTCCATGCCCAGTAGATCACGAGCCCGGCGGGAAAACTCGCCAGCATGAAGGTGAAGATGATCGGCATGTAGTTGAAGATCATCGCCTGCGTCGGATCGGGCGGCGCCGGGTTGAGCTTCATCTGGAACCACATGGTCACGCCCATGATGAGCGGCCAAGCGCCGAGCAGGAGGAAGGTACCGATCAGCGGAACGTGCGAAGGGTCCCACGGAATGAGCCCGAACAGATTGAACACCGTCGTCGGATCGGGCGCGGCGAGGTCCTTGATCCAGCCGAAGAACGGTGCGTGCCGCATCTCGATGGTGACGAACAGCACCTTGTAAAGCGCAAAGAAGACCGGGATCTGGATGACGATCGGCAGGCAGCCGGCGATCGGGTTGATCTTCTCCTTCTTGTAGAGCTCCATCATCGCCTGCTGCTGCTTCATCTTGTCGTCGGCGAAGCGCTCGCGGATCGCCATCATCTCGGGCTGCACCGCCTTCATCTTCGCCATCGAAGCGTAGGATTTGTTGGCGAGCGGCAAGAAGAAGAACTTGATGATGACCGTGACGATCAGGATGGCGAGGCCGAAATTGCCGACGTGGCGATAGATCCAGTCCATGGCCAGGAACAGCGGCTTGGTGATGAAGTAGAACCAGCCCCAGTCGATCAGCCGGTCGAATTTGTTGAGCACGAGCCGATCGTTGTAGCCGTCAACGATCGAGACCTCTTTGGCGCCGGCGAACAGCCGGCCATCGACGGCGGCGCTGCCGCCGGGCGCGATGGTCTGCGCCGGGCCCAGATAGTCGCTCTGGTAGGTCTTGATGTTGTTGCCGATAACGCCCGTCGAAAATTTCGCATCGACTTGGGTCTTGGTATCGGGGAGGAGCGTCGCGGCCCAATACTTGTCGGTGATCCCGAGCCACACATTCGTCGCAGTGAATGAAATCGCCTTCTGCTTCTCGATATTGGCGTAGGTCTCCTCCTGCAAACCCTTGTCGCCGAAAACTCCGATCAGGCCCTCGTGCAGGATATAGTAGCCGAGCGTATGCGGCGTGCCGTGACGCGAGATCAGCCCAAACGGAAAGAGCGTGACCGGCGCCGCGCCCTTGTTGGTGACCTCGTCCTTGAGCGTAAAGAGATAGTTCTCGTCGACCGCGATGGTGCGCCGGAACAAAAGTCCTTCGCCGTTGTCGTAGACGAGCGTCACCGGCCGACCGACACCAAGCGTGCCCGCGCCTTCCTGCTGCCACATCGTGTCCGCGTTCGGCAGCTTCACCGGCGCGCCGCTCGGCGGCGACCAGCCGAATTCGGCATAAAACGGATGCGGGCTCCCTGAGGGCGCGAGCAGCACGATCGGCGGCGAGCTCGGGTCCACCGTCTCGCGATATTTCACGAGCGAGAGGTCGTCGATGCGGCCGCCCTTGAGCGAGATCGAGCCGGAGAGGCTCGGCGTCTCGATGCGCACGCGTGGCGAAAGCGCGAGCGCGGCCTCCCGGCTCATGGGCTGCGCCACGGTGCCGGGCTGAGTAGACGCTTGCGGCGCCGTTCCCGGTGCCGTTGGGGTTTGCGTCGTGCCTCCTTGCTGGGGGACCGGAGGCGGCTGCTGCGAGCGCTCCTGCGCCTGCTGCTGCTGGATCTGCTTCTGCTTCTCCATCTGCGGCAGGCCGAAATAGATCTGCCACCCGATCAGGACGAGCGCGGAGAGCACGATGGCGAGGATTGTGTTCTTCTGGTCGCTCATTGGGAGACCCGCCGCAGCGCGCGCTGGAAATCCTGCGTCATTTGCTCAAACGGCAGCGAAAGGGCAGCGCGCCGCCCGATGAGCACATAATCATGGCCGCAGCAAAGACCAGTTGCGGCCGATAGCCTCACGACTTCTTTGAGCCGGCGCCGCACGCGATTGCGCTCGACGGCCGTTCCAACCTTTCTCGACACGGTGAAGCCGACGCGGACCGGACCGCTGTCGCCTCGCTTGCGCGCCTGCAGCACGAACGCCGCGGTCGGGGCTTTGGCTCCGCTCGCAGCGGCCAAAAAATCGGCGCGGTGCCTGAGCCGCTCCATGGGCGGGCCGCGCCGCGGCGAGTGTTCAGGCGCTGAGCCGGTTGCGTCCGCGCGCGCGGCGCCTGGCGACGACCTTGCGCCCGCCCTTGGTCGCCATGCGGGCACGGAAGCCGTGACGGCGCTTGCGCACCAGATTGCTCGGTTGAAAGGTCCGCTTCACGACTTGTTCTCCGCTGGCGCTGGATATTGCTTGCCCGCGCGGCGTTAGGCTCCGGCTTGGGCTTGCCCTTACAAGGCGGGATCGCCACGCCCAAAAACTCGCGGGCTTATACGGGAGGCTGCCGGTCGTCGTCAATGCGACCGGTGCATGCCCGGCACAAGCACGTGAGGCGCCGTCACAAGGCGGTGAAAGCGCCGTTTCGATGCTTAACCTCCGCTAAGATTGCATGGTGCACCTGGATCGACCATGACCGCCGGCAACGATCCATCATCCGCGAGCAAAAGCGGGAGATTCCCGTTGCGGCGCCTCGTTCCGCTCATTGTGATCGTCGCGGCATCTGTCGCCGTGTTCGCGATGGGCTGGCATCGCCAGCTCTCGTTCGAGACGCTCGCCCGTCACCACGACGCGCTGCGCGACTTCATCACCACGCACGAACTCTCGGCGCTTGCGGCGTATGTCGCGCTCTACATTGCGGCGGTCGCGCTCTCGATTCCGGTCGGTGCGTTTCTCACCGTCACCGGCGGAATTCTCTTCGGTGTCGTTCTCGGTGGGGCGGCGGCGGCGGTGAGCGCGACGATCGGTGCGATTTGCATTTTCCTGATCGCCAAGAGCGCCGTCGGCGAGTACCTCGTGCGCCGCGCCGGTCCGCTGGCCGAGCGATTGGCCGAAGGCTTTCGCGCCGACGCGTTCAGCTACCTTTTGTTTCTGCGTCTGGTGCCGGTCTTTCCGTTCTGGATGGTCAATCTCGTTCCGGCGCTCACCGGTGTGCGCCTCGGCACCTTCGCGGCGGCGACCGCGCTTGGCGTGATTCCTGCAACCTTCGTATTTGCGTTTGTCGGCGCTGGGCTCGACAGCGTGATCGCCGCGCAGCAAGCCGCCTACCGGTCGTGCTTGGCGGCGGCTCGCTCGGATTGTCGCCTCGAGTTCCACATGCACACGGCGCTCACGCCGGAGCTCATCGGGGCGCTCACCGCGTTGGGTGTGCTCGCGCTCGTTCCGGTCGTGGTGCGGCGCTTGCGCGCGCGCACAGGGCCCGCAACTGTCATTCCGGGTCCTGAGCGCAGCGAGGGAGCCCGGAATCCATAAGCACAGGCCGTGGTTATGGATTCCGGGCTCGCGCCCTCAGCGCGCCCCGGAATGACACAAGAGGAAGCAGCCATGCCGGAGCGGTTAACCCCCGACATCTGCGTCATCGGCGCCGGCTCCGGCGGCCTTTCGGTTGCCGCCGCCGCTGCCGCCTTCGGCGTGCCCGTGGTGCTGGTCGAGAAGGGCAAGATGGGGGGCGAATGCCTCAATACCGGCTGCGTCCCCTCGAAATCGCTGATCGCCGCCGGCAAGCGCGCCCGTGCCATCGCCGACGCGCGCGCCTTCGGCGTGTCGGCACAGGTGGCCGATATCGATTTCCGCAAGGTTCACCGCCACGTGCACGATGTCATCGCGGCGATCGCGCCGAACGATTCGAAGGAGCGCTTCAACGGCCTCGGCGTGCGGGTGATCGAAGGCGCCGCGCGCTTCAAGGACCGCGACACTGTGGCCGTGGGGGAGGCAATCGAGATCGCCGCGCGGCGTTTCGTCATCGCGACCGGCTCCTCGCCGTCGCTTCCGCCGATCGCCGGCCTCGACGCGGTGCCCTATCTCACCAACGAGACCGTCTTCGATCTCGCCATCCGACCGGAGCACCTCATCGTCATCGGCGCGGGCGCGATCGGCCTCGAGCTCGCGCAGGCCTTTCGCCGCCTCGGAAGCGCGGTGACGGTGCTGGAAGCTGCTGCACCGCTCGCGCGTGAGGACGGCGAATGCGCGGCGATCGTGCTCGACGCACTCGCGCGCGAAGGCGTTGTCGTTCGCAGCAGCGTCGCGGTCGCGCGCGTCGAAAGTGCGGGGTCGAAGGTCAGGGTCGTCCTTGGCGGTGATGGCGGGGAGGCGATCGAGGGCAGCCATCTCCTCATTGCGACCGGCCGCAGGGCGAACGTGGACGGCCTTGCGCTCGAGCGCGCCGGCATCGCCCGCGACGGCAACGGCATCGTCGTCGACAAGGCACTCAAGACGTCGAACCGGCGCGTCTATGCCATCGGCGATGTCGCGGGGCGCGGCCAGTTCACGCATCTCGCCAACTACCACGCCGGTCTCGTCATCCGGAACGCGCTCTTTCGCCTGCCGGTGAAGGTGAATGCGGAGGCCGTCCCCCGCGTGACCTTCACCGATCCCGAGCTCGCCCATGTCGGCCTGACGGAGGCGCAGGCGCGCTCGCGCGCCATCGCGATGCGAGTGCTGCGCTGGCCCTATCACGAGAACGACCGCGCCCAGGCCGAGCGCGAAACGGTTGGGCACATCAAGGTCGTCACCGACCGCAGGGGCAAGATTCTCGGCGCCACCATCGTGGGCGCCGCCGCCGGCGAGCTGATCACCACCTGGACCCTGGCGATCAGCCGCGGCCTTAACATCCGCACACTCGCCGGTATGATAGTGCCGTATCCGACCCTGGCGGAGATTGGAAAACGCGCGGCGGTTACATATTTCCTGCCTAGTCTGACCAGTGTCTGGGTGCGGCGCACCATCGCCTTGCTGCGCCGCTTCGGCTGAGCCGGGGTTTCATGGACGCGACCGTTCAACCCGCTGCGGCGGAGGGATCGACCCGCCGGCGCCCGCGCATGGGGCTCTCGGGCAAGCTCCTCGTGCTCACGCTTCTTTTCGTGATGATCGCGGAAGTGGCGATCTATGTGCCTTCGGTCGCCAACTTCCGCCTCAACTGGCTCAACGATCGGCTTTCCGCCGCCTATACCGCGGCCCTGGTGTTCGCAACCGCGCCGAGCGGCGAGGTGCCCGAGGCGGTCGCGCGGCAGATCCTCGACAGCGTGCGCGCGCGCGCCGTCGCCTTGAAGATGGGCCAGCACCGGCGTCTGCTCGCGGCTGGGGACATGCAGCGCGCGGTCACCCACGAGATCGACATGCGCGACATGTCGTGGCACCGCGCCATCATCGAGGCCTTCGATACGCTGTTCAGCACCGACGCCGATGTGATGCGGGTGGTGGGGCCGGCGCCCATGGGCGGCGAGTTCGTCGAGATCGTGCTCGACGAGGCGCCGTTGCGCCAGGCGATGGTGGATTTTTCGGTCCGCATCTTGATTCTGTCGCTGATTATTTCCGCGATCACTGCGACCCTCGTCTATCTCGCGCTGCACTGGCTGCTGGTACGGCCGATGCGGCGCATGACCGCCAACATGGTGGCGTTTCGCGCCGATCCGGAAAATCCCGCGCGCATCATGGCGGCGTCCGAGCGCAGCGACGAGATCGGCATCGCCGAGCGCGAGCTCGCCGGCATGCAGCTCGATCTCGCGACCTTGCTGCAGCAGAAGACCCATCTCGCCGCGCTCGGGCTTGCGGTCTCCAAGATCAACCATGATCTGCGCAACCTTCTCTCCTCGGCGCAGCTTTTTTCCGAGCGGCTGGCAAAAATTTCCGATCCGCACGTGCAGCGGTTTGCGCCCAAGCTCATGGTGGCGCTCGAGCGCGCTATCGCGTTTTGCCAATCGACCTTGTCCTACGGCCGCGTGCAGGAGCCGCCGCCCGACCGCCGGCCCGTCTCGCTCGAGCTGCTGGTCGAGGACGTGCGCGAGACGCTGGGGCTCGATTCCACTTCGCCGGTGCGCTGGG
>DATNNX010000002.1:0-31062 GCA_035601615.1 Xanthobacteraceae bacterium | reverse complement strand
CGACAAAGATGCGGTGGAGCGCGGGCAGGTTCTGTGCAAGCCGGGGTCGGTGAAGCCGCACAAGAAGTTCAAGGCGGAGGCGTACATCCTGACGAAGGAGGAAGGGGGCCGGCACACGCCGTTCTTCAACAACTATCGTCCACAGTTTTACTTCCGCACCACGGACGTGACCGGTCAGGTGACGCTGCCGGCGGGGACGGAGATGATCATGCCGGGGGATAATGCGGCGATGGATGTGGAGTTGATCACGCCGATCGCGATGGAGGAGAAGCAACGGTTTGCCATCCGCGAGGGCGGCAAAACCGTCGGCGCCGGCGTCGTGGTCAGTATTACCGAGTAGCAGGCGGCAAAGAGCAGACGACAGAGGACGGAGGACAGACGACAGACCCACAGACAAAGCGAGTCGACGTGATGACATCGGTCATCCGTCCTTCGTCATCTGTCGTCCATCATCTGACATATCATGAACGGCCAGAATATTCGCATCCGGCTCAAGGCGTTCGATCATCGCATCCTTGATGCGTCGACGCGCGAGATCGTGGCCACCGCCAAGCGCACGGGAGCGCAAGTGCGGGGTCCGATTCCGCTGCCGACCAGGATAGAGAAATTCACGGTCAATCGTTCGCCCCACATCGACAAGAAGAGCCGTGAGCAGTTCGAGATGCGCACGCACAAGCGCCTGCTCGACATCGTCGATCCAACCCCGCAGACCGTGGACGCGCTAATGAAGCTCGATCTTGCCGCGGGCGTCGACGTCGAGATCAAGCTCTGAGCGGAACCGCACCAGAGAGAGGCACTACAACGATGCGTTCAGGGGTAATCGCACAGAAGGTCGGGATGACCCGCGTCTTTACCGACGCTGGCGAGCATGTGCCGGTCACGGTGTTGCGCCTCGCCACCTGTCAGGTTGTCGCCCACCGCACGAAAGACAAGAACGGCTACATCGCGCTGCAGCTCGGCTCCGGCGCCCGCAAACCGAAGAGCTTGACGAAGGCGACGCGCGGCCATTTCGCCGTTGCCAAGGTCGAGCCGAAACGCAAGCTCGCCGAGTTTCGGGTGGACGAGAGCGAACTGATCCCGGTTGGTGCCGAGATCACTGCCGACCACTTCGTGGTCGGTCAGTTCGTTGACGTGACCGGGACCTCGATCGGCAAGGGTTTTGCCGGTGGTATGAAGCGTTGGAACTTCGGGGGGTTGCGCGCCTCGCACGGAGTGTCGATCTCACACCGCTCAATCGGTTCGACCGGCGGCCGCCAGGATCCGGGAAAGACCTTCAAGAATAAGAAAATGCCGGGGCACATGGGCGTCGAGCGCGTCACCACGCTCAATCTCAAAGTCGTGCAGACCGACGTCGAGCGCGGGCTCATCCTGGTCGAAGGCGCGGTGCCGGGGGCGAAGGGCGGCTGGATCACGCTTCGCGATGCGGTCAAGAAAAAGCTGCCGAAAGACGCCCCCAAACCCGGCAAGTTCCGTCTGCCGGAGAGCGCCGCCGGAACGAGCGAAGCAGCGCTGGCCGAAGCGGGGCAGGCGGACAAGGGCGAGGGTACCTGACATGGAGCTCAAGATCGTCTCGCTCGACGGCAAGGCGGCAGGTTCGGTCGAACTGCCGGACGCGATCTTTGGCCTGGAGCCGAGAGCAGACATCTTGCATCGCTGCGTGCGCTGGCAGCTCGCCAAACGCCAGCGCGGCACGCATGACGTCAAGAACCGCAGCGAGATCACCCGCACCGGTAAGAAAATGTACCGGCAAAAGGGTACCGGCTCGGCACGTCACGGCTCCGCCAGGGTCAATCTCTTCCGCGGGGGCGGTCGCTCGTTCGGGCCGACGCCGCGCAGCCACGCGACCGCTCTGCCGAAGAAGGTGCGCGCGCTCGCCCTCAAGCACGCCTTGTCGGCCAAGGCGAGGGACGGTGGCATCATTGTGCTCGATAAGGCGAGCGCAAAGGACGTGAAGACTGGCACGCTGCGGAAGAATTTCGCCAAGCTCGGGCTCACCAGCGCGCTCATCATCGACGGCGCCGAGCTCGAGGCGAATTTCGCCCTCGCCGCGCGCAACATCCCCGATATCGACGTGCTCCCGGTGCAAGGCATCAACGTGTACGACATTTTGCGGCGGCAGGTGCTTGTGCTGACCAAGTCGGCGCTGGAAGCGTTGGAGGTGCGATTCAAATGAGTACGACCGACCCGCGCCATTACGACGTGATCATCTCGCCGGTGATCACTGAGAAAGCGACGCTCGCGTCGGAGCGCAACCAGGTGATGTTCAAGGTCGCTAGGAATGCGACCAAGCCGCAGATCAAGGAGGCGGTCGAGAAGCTGTTCGACGTCAAAGTCAAGAGCGTCAACACGCATCTGCGCAAAGGCAAGGTCAAGGCTTTCAAGGGAACCGTGGGCGAGCAGTCGCAGGTCAAGCGTGCGATCGTCACCCTCGAGGAAGGCCATAAAATCGACGTGACAACGGGTCTGTGAGGAAGCGGCGCGATGGCACTCAAGTCCTACAACCCGGTGACCCCGAGCCAACGCCAGCTCGTGCTGGTCGATCGCTCGGGCCTGTATAGCGGCGCACCGGTGAAGACGCTGACCGAAGGCAGAAATGCAAGCGGTGGGCGCAATAACAATGGGCGCATCACCGTTCGGTTTCGCGGTGGCGGTCACAAGCAGGCCTACCGCAAGATCGACTTCAAACGCCGCAAGTTCGACGTGGCCGCCAAGGTCGAGCGGATCGAATACGATCCCAACCGCACCGGGTTCATCGCATTGATCAAGTACGAGGACGGCGAGCTCGCCTACATACTCGCGCCGCAGCGACTTGCGCAGGGAGATACTGTCGTTTCGAGCGAGCACGCCGACGTGAAGCCGGGCAATGCCATGCCGGTCGGAAATGTGCCGATCGGCACGATCGTGCACAATGTCGAGATCAAGATCGGCAAAGGCGGGCAAATCGCGCGCTCGGCGGGTAGTTATGTCCAGATCGTCGGCCGCGACGGTCAATACGTCATCTTGCGTCTCAACTCGGGCGAGCAGCGCATGGTGCACGGGCGCTGCATGGCGACGATCGGCGCGGTGTCCAATCCGGACCACATGAATGTTTCGATCGGTAAGGCTGGACGCAAGCGCTGGATGGGGCGCATGCCGCACAATCGCGGTGTGTCGATGAATCCGATCGACCATCCGCATGGGGGCGGTGAGGGCCGCACTTCGGGCGGGCGGCATCCGGTGACGCCGTGGGGCTTTCCCACCAAGGGCAAAAAGACCCGCAGGAATAAGTCCACCACCAAATTCATCATCGCAAGTCGCCACGCGCGGAAGAAATAGACGAGGACTGCACCATGGGGCGTTCGATCTGGAAGGGCCCGTTCGTCGACGGCTATCTGCTCAAGAAGGCGGAGGCGTCGCGCTCGTCGGGTCGCCATGAGATGATCAGGATCTGGAGCCGGCGTTCAACCATTCTGCCGCAGTTCGTCGGACTCACCTTCGGCGTGTACAACGGCCAAAAGCATATTCCGGTGCTCGTGACCGAGGAAATGGTCGGTCACAAGTTCGGCGAATTCGCCCCGACGCGGATGTTCTATGGCCATTCATCGGACCGCAAGGCGAAACGTGCGGCCGGTCCTGTCGCTCCGGGTGCTGCGTCTGCGGCGCCTGGCACAGCTGCAGTGGCGGCGCCGGCCGGCGGCACCTCGCAGGGTTGAGAGGGCGAACATGGGCAAGAAGGCACGCGAGCGCGCGCTCACCGAAAACGAGGCGAAAGCCGTTGCCCGCATGCTGCGGGTGAGCCCGCAGAAGCTCAATCTCGTCGCGCAACTCATCCGTGGCAAGAAGGTCGCGGCTGCCCTGGCCGACCTGGAGTTCTCGCGCAAGCGCATCGCGCGCGACGTGCGCAAGTGCCTCGAATCGGCGATCGCCAACGCCGAGAACAATCACGATCTCGACGTCGATGATCTCGTCGTGGCGGAGGCGCATGTTGGTAAGGCGATCGTGCTCAAGCGGTTTCACCCGCGTGGGCGCGGCCGTGTCGGCCGGATCTTGAAGCCGTTCGCGCACCTGACCATCGTCGTGCGCGAGGTGGAGGCCGCAGCTTCATAGGAGGTAACCATGGGTCAGAAGGTCAATCCACTCGGCTTGCGGCTCGGCATCAACCGGACCTGGGATTCCCGCTGGTACTCGGGCAAAAACGAGTACAGCCAATTACTGCATGAGGATATGAAAATCCGCAAAGAGCTGATGAAGGACCTCAAGCAGGCAGCCGTGTCGAAGATCGTGATCGAGCGGCCCCACAAGAAGTGCCGTGTCACCGTTCAATCGGCGCGGCCAGGGGTCGTCATCGGCAAGAAGGGCGCGGATATCGAGAAGCTTCGCCGCAAAGTCACCAAGCTCACGAAATCCGACGTCGTGATCAACATCGTTGAGATTCGCAAACCGGAGCTCGATGCTCAGCTCGTTGCCGAATCGATCGCCCAGCAGCTGGAGCGCCGGGTCGCCTTCCGCCGTGCCATGAAGCGGGCGGTACAGTCCGCAATGCGGCTCGGTGCGGGCGGCATTCGCATCAATTGCTCGGGACGCCTCGGCGGCGCCGAGATCGCACGCATGGAATGGTATCGCGAGGGCCGCGTCCCGCTGCACACGTTGCGCGCGGATGTCGATTATGGAGTGGCGACGGCCTTCACTACGTACGGCACCTGCGGCGTTAAGGTCTGGATCTTCAAGGGCGAGATCATGGAGCATGACCCGATGGCGCAGGACAAGAAGATGGCCGAAGGCGAGGCGGGGCGCCCGCGTCGCGACGTGCCGTGAGCGGCAATAAAGAGGAATAAGAAAGGCGAACAGCCATGCTGCAACCGATGCGCACGAAATTCCGCAAGGCGCACAAGGGCCGGATCAAGGGGATCGCAACCTCGGGTGTGGACCTGGCGTTCGGCCAGTTCGGGCTCAAGGCGCTGGAGCCGGAGCGGGTCACGGCACGCCAGATCGAGGCGGCGCGCCGCGCGCTCACGCGGCACATGAAACGCGCGGGCCGGGTCTGGATTCGCATCTATCCCGACGTCCCCGTGTCAAAGAAGCCGCTCGAAGTGCGCATGGGCTCGGGGAAGGGGGCTCCCGAGCTGTGGGTGACCCGCGTCAAGCCGGGCCGAATCTTGTTCGAGGTCGATGGGGTATCGGCGGCGATGGCGCGCGAGGCGCTTGGCCTCGCTGCAGCCAAGTTGCCGATCAAAACGCGCTTCATCGAGCGGATCGCAGAATAGGGCCGAGAGCGAACGATGAAGCCTTCTGATCTGCGTGCCATGACCGTCGACCAGCTTGACGATGAGTTTCTCAAACTCAAGAAGGAGCGGTTCAATCTGCGCTTTCAGCGGGCAACGGGGCAGCTCGAGAATACCGCGCGTGTTCGGCAGGTTCGTCGCGACATCGCGCGCATCAAGACGATCGCGACACAAAAGCGCTCGGGCCAGCCCGGTCCCGCTCCGGCACCGGCGCCGTCGGAAAAACCGGCCAAGCCGAAGCGCGCTGCGCGCTCGAAAGCCAAGGCGGAGTAATCAGAGATGCCGAAGCGCACACTCCAGGGCGTCGTAGTGAGCGACAAACAGGACAAGACCGTCGTGGTGCGGGTCGAGCGCCGCTTCACCCATCCTGTCATGAAGAAGACGGTGCGGCGTACCAAGAAATATTATGCCCACGATGAGACCAACCAGTACCAAATCGACGACATCGTGTGGATCGAAGAGCGCCGGCCATTGTCCAAGCTCAAACGCTGGGAGGTGGTTAGGGGCGAGAAGAAGGCTGTGTGAGCGTAACGGGCGCGGGAATTTACAGGACGAGGGCGGCGTCATGATCCAGATGCAGACGAACCTCGACGTGGCGGATAATTCCGGCGCGCGCCGTGTCATGTGCATCAAAGTGCTCGGTGGTTCGAAGCGCAAATACGCCACGATCGGCGACGTGATCGTCGTATCCGTGAAGGAAGCCATCCCGCGCGGACGCGTGAAGAAGGGCGAGGTGATGAAAGCCGTGGTGGTACGCATCTCCAAGGACATCAAGCGCCCCGACGGCTCGGTCATTCGCTTCGATCGTAATGCCGCGGTGCTGATCAATCCGCAGATGGAGCCGGTAGGCACCCGCATCTTCGGACCGGTCCCACGCGAGCTTCGCGCTAAGAATCACATGAAGATCATCTCGCTCGCCCCGGAGGTGCTGTGATGGCCGCCAAGATCCGCAAGGGCGACAAGGTGATCGTACTCGCCGGCCGCGATAAGGGGCGCAGCGGCGAAGTGATCGAGGTGCGTCCCGACAAGGATCGTGCCCTCGTGCGCGGTATCAATCTGGTCAAGCGTCACCAGAAGCAGAGCGCCCAGCACGAGGGTGGAATCATTTCCAAGGAATCCCCCGTGCACCTGTCAAATCTGGCGCTTGCGGATCCGAAGGACGGCAAGCCGACGCGCATCGGTTTCAAGTTCGTCGGCGGGGGCGAAAATCGTCGCAAGGTGCGGGTGGCCAAGCGATCGGGAGTTGAGATCGATGGCTGAAACGGAAGCCAAAGCCAAAGCCGAGAGGCCCCCGGCATCTGACAAGCCGCCGCGACCCGAGAAGGGCGAGAAGTCACAACAGGCGCAGAAGCCCGACAAGGGTGGAAAGCCTGGAAAAGGGGACGCCGCGCCGCCGGCGGCAAAGCCGAGGAAGCCGGAGGAGCGCGTCACCCCGCGGCTCAGGACTTATTTCGACGAGGTCGTTCGCAAGAAGCTGGCGGACGAATTCGGCTACAAGAATCGCCAGCAGGTGCCGGTGATCGAAAAGGTCGTGATCAATATGGGCATCGGCGAAGGCGTTAACGATCGCAAGAAGGTCGAAGCCGCGGCCAACGATCTGAGCCTAATCGCGGGCCAGAAGGCGGTGATTACCAAAGCCAGAAAATCGATCGCCACGTTCAAGGTGCGCGACGGCCAGCCGATCGGCTGCAAGGTGACGCTGCGTAAGACGCGTATGTACGAGTTCGTCGACCGGCTGATCAACATTGCGCTGCCGCGCGTGCGCGATTTTCGCGGGCTGTCGCCGAAGAGCTTCGACGGAGGCGGAAATTACACGATCGGGATCAAGGAACACATCATCTTTCCGGAGATCGACTACGATAAGGTAGCCGATGTCTGGGGAATGGATATCACGGTGTGCACCAGCGCGAAATCCGATGACGAGGCACGAGCGCTATTGAGCGCGTTCAACTTCCCGTTCCGGCAGTGAGGACCATCCTCAACGGCGGAGAGCCAGGAGACATTGATGGCGAAGAAAAGTGCGATCGAGAAGAACAACAGGCGGCGCAAGCTGAGCAAGAAATATTCCGGGCGGCGCGCTCGGCTCAGGGCCATTGCTCGCGACAAGACCAAGCCGATGGAGGATCGGTTCGCGGCAACGCTCAAGCTCGCGGAATTGCCGCGCAACTCCTCGGCGACCCGCGTTCGCAATCGCTGCGAGATATCGGGCCGGCCCCGCGGGTTCTATCGCAAGCATCGCCTGTCGCGCATCGCGCTTCGGGATCTCGGCTCCAAGGGGCTGATCCCGGGCCTAGTCAAGTCGAGCTGGTGAAGGAGGGCGGGCGATGGCCATGAACGATCCGCTCGGTGACATGATCGCGCGTATCCACAATGCGCAGATGCGCAACAAGTCGAAGGTGTCGATGCCGGCCTCAAGATTGCGGGTGAGCGTGCTCGATGTGCTCAAAACGGAGGGGTTCATTCGCGATTATGCGGCGGTCGAGCACTCGAACGGACGCAAGGAACTCGAGATCGAGCTAAAATATTTCGATGGTGAGCCGGTGATCCGCGAGATCGCGCGGGTATCGAAGCCGGGACGGCGGGTCTATGCGTCGGTCAAGGCGCTACCGCGTGTCAACAACGGACTGGGAGTTGCGATCCTCTCGACGCCTAAGGGCGTCATGGCCGATCACGACGCCCGCGAGCACAATGTTGGCGGAGAGATTCTCTGCACGGTCTTCTGATGAGAAGCAGACAATAGCGCCTTGTCGTAAACACTAGGCCAACGGATCTTCAGTCATGTCTCGTGTTGGAAACAAACCCGTGGCGATCCCCTCCGGCGTCACTGCCACCGTGGAGGGCCGGATCGTCAAGGTAAAGGGCCCGAAGGGTGCGCTTTCCGTCGCGCTGCACGGCGACGTAGCGGCCACGGTGCAGGGCAGTGAGGTCAAAGTCGATCCGCGCGCCGATACCAAGCGCGCCCGCGCCATGTGGGGAACGTACCGTTCGCTGCTTGCCAACGCGGTAACGGGCGTGACCAAAGGGTTCGAGCGCCGCCTCGAGATCAATGGCGTCGGCTATCGCGCCGCCTTGCAGGGCAAGAACTTGCAGGTCCAGCTCGGCTACAGCCACGACATCGTCTATCCGATCCCGGAAGGCATTACGATCGCGGTGCCCAGGCCCACCGAGGTTGTGGTCTCCGGCATCGATGAACAGAAAGTTGGCCATGTCGCCGCCGTAATCCGCGCCTTCCGCAAGCCCGAGCCTTACAAGGGCAAGGGGGTCAAGTACGCGGGCGAGTATATCTTCCGCAAAGAAGGCAAGAAGAAGTGAGAGCGCGCGATGGCCACAGTCTCTGATCGGACGCAGCGACGGACGGCGAAAGTCCGACGCAAGATCCGCCGCGCCGCCGGCAACCGGGCGCGGCTCTCGGTCTTCCGGTCGTCCAAACATATTTATGCGCAGCTGATCGACGATGCGAACGGCCAAACCGTTGTGTCCGCCTCCTCGCTGGAAAAGGAGATGCGCGGCAGCTTCAAAACGGGCGCCAATGTCGAAGCGGCGAAAGCGGTGGGAAAACGGCTCGCCGAGCGCGCAGCCGCGAAGGGCATCAAGGAGATTGTGTTCGATCGCGGTGGTTACCTTTACCACGGTCGCGTCAAGGCGCTGGCCGATGCGGCGCGCGAGGGCGGACTCAATTTCTGAAAGGCGCAGACGAGAGGAGCGCAAATGACAGGCATCAAGGTGGGGGTTGGCTCCTCTGACAGCTGCTGCAGCGAGTGAGAAGGTGAGGCAATATCATGGCACGTGAACCACGCGATCGCCGCGATCGCCGCGAGCGGGACGAGCGCGAGAGCGAATTCGTCGACAAACTCGTCCACATCAACCGGGTCGCGAAGGTGGTGAAAGGTGGACGACGCTTCGGCTTCGCTGCGCTCGTGGTGGTCGGCGACGAAAAGGGACGCGTCGGCTTCGGCCACGGGAAGGCGCGCGAGGTTCCGGAGGCGATCCGCAAAGCGACCGATGCGGCCAAACGCGGCCTCATCCGGGTGCCCCTGCGCGAGGGTCGAACGCTGCACCACGACGTCGCCGGCCGCCATGGCGCAGGCCGAGTTTTCCTGCGTGCGGCGCCGCCCGGGACCGGTATCATCGCCGGCGGTCCGATGCGTGCCGTGTTCGAGACGCTGGGCATGCAGGACGTGGTGGCCAAATCGCTCGGCTCGTCCAACCCGTACAATATGGTGCGGGCGACTTTTGACGCGCTCAAGCGCCAGGATTCCCCGCGCTCCGTTGCCGCGCGGCGCAACATTAAGGTGTCGACCCTGCAGGCGCGGCGGCGCGACCTCGCCGAGGGCGAGCAGGCCGCCGACTAAATCAGGCGTGCCGGGAGGCCGAGATGAGCAAGAGTGACAAGGTCATCAAGATCGAACAGATCGGCAGCTCCATTCGCCGCCATCATAGCCAACGCGAGACGCTGATCGGGCTCGGTCTCAACCGGATCGGGCGCGTCGTTGAGCTGCCGGATACCCCGCAGACCCGGGGAATGATCGCGAAGGTCAAACATTTGGTCCGGGTGGTGAACGCATAAGGAGAAAGGCGATGAAGCTTCACGAACTCGCCGACCGTCCGGGAGCGCGCAAGAAACGCGTCCGCATCGGCCGCGGCATCGGCTCTGGTTCAGGAAAAACCGGCGGGCGCGGCGGCAAGGGCCAGACCGCGCGCGCCGGCGTGCGGATCAAGGGCTTCGAGGGCGGGCAGATGCCGCTGCACCGACGCCTGCCGAAGCGGGGTTTTAAAAATACGTCGTTTGCGCGCAAGCTCAACGAAGTCAATCTCGAGAAGATTCAGGCGGCGATCGACGCCGGCAGGCTCGACGCTGGCGGCACTGTCGACGCCGAAGCACTTGTGAAGGCGGGCGTGCTGAGAAGGGCCAAAGACGGCGTCCGGTTGCTAGGCTCCGGTGAAATCAAGGCCAAAGTTGCGTTCTCGGTCTGGGGCGCGTCCAAAGCGGCAAGGGAGGCGGTGGAGAAGGCGGGCGGTTCGGTGACGCTATTGGCGCCGCAACGGCAGACGAGCCAACAGCCGGCGTGATGCCTATATAGGGAGACGGCCCGCCTTGGGGGGCGCGGTCTGTTCTTGAGCGTGGAACGGAAAGGTCGATGGTCTCTGCAGCAGAACAACTCGCCGCCAATCTCAATTTCTCGGCGCTAGCAAAGGCCGAGGAACTCAAGAAGCGGATCTGGTTCACGCTCGGCGCGCTCCTGGTCTACCGCTTCGGCACCTACATCCCGCTGCCCGGCATCGACCCTTCGGCTTGGGATCAAATCTTCCGTTCCCAAGCGGGTGGCATCCTCGGCATGTTCAATATGTTTTCCGGTGGCGGCATCCACCGGATGGCGATCTTTGCTCTCAACATCATGCCGTACATCTCGGCCTCCATCATCATTCAGCTGATGACCACGGTCTCCCCCACGCTCGAGCAGCTCAAGAAGGAGGGCGAGCAGGGCCGGAAGGTGATGAACCAATATACGCGCTACCTGACGGTGCTGCTGGCGGCGTTCCAGTCCTACGGCATCGCGGTTGGCCTTGAAGGAGCCGGCAATGTGGTAACGGACCCCGGCTGGTTCTTCCGTATCGGCACCGTCATCACACTCACCGGTGGGACGATGTTCCTGATGTGGCTCGGCGAGCAGGTCACCTCGCGCGGCATCGGCAACGGGATTTCGCTGATCATCCTCTCAGGCATCGTGGCGGAATTGCCGTCTGCGATCGCCGGAACGCTCGAATTGGGCCGCCAAGGCGCGCTGTCGACCGGGCTTATCCTCGTCGTGCTGGTGACGGTGGTCGCGGTGATCGGCTTCATCGTATTCATGGAGCGCGCGCAGCGGCGGCTGCTCATTCAGTACCCCAAGCGTCAAGTCGGCAATCGCATGTTCGAGGGTCAGTCCTCGCATCTGCCGCTCAAGCTCAACACCTCAGGCGTCATTCCCCCGATCTTCGCGTCCTCGCTGCTGCTGCTGCCGACGACGGTCGCCAATTTCAACGCTGGTCAGGGTCCGGACTGGTTCGTCGCCATCACAACCCAGCTCGGTCACGGACGGCCGCTGTTCCTGATCCTCTATATTGGCCTCATCATCTTCTTCGCTTTTTTCTATACTGCGATCGTCTTCAACCCTACGGAGACCGCGGAGAACCTGAAGAAACATGGCGGCTTCATTCCCGGCATTCGCCCGGGCGAACGCACGGCAGAATACATCGACTACGTGCTTTCGCGCATCACGGTCATCGGCGCAGCCTACCTGGCCCTTGTCTGCCTCTTGCCGGAGATCCTGATCTCCTACGCCGCGGTCCCGTTCTATTTCGGCGGCACGTCGCTGTTGATCGTGGTGAGCGTCACAATGGACACGGTCGCGCAGATTCAGGGCTACTTGCTGGCGCATCAATACGAAGGTCTCATCAAACGGTCGAAGCTGCGGGGGCGGCGTAGATGAGGTTGGTATTGCTCGGCCCCCCGGGGGCCGGCAAGGGGACTCAGGCGCGGCGTCTGGTCGCCAAGCACGGTCTGCTGCAGCTCTCGACCGGTGAGATGCTTCGCGCCGCGGTGGAGGCCGGTACGTCGATCGGGATGCGCGCTAAGGAGATGATGGCGCGCGGCGAGCTCGTGCCCGACGACGTCGTGGTGGCGATTGTCTCCGAGCGCATCGATGAGCCCGATGCGCGCAACGGCTTCATTCTGGATGGCTTCCCGCGTACGGTGCCGCAGGCGCACGCACTCGATCGCATGCTCAAGGAGAAGGGCCTCCAGCTCGACGCGGTCATCGAGCTCAAGGTGGATGAGGCCGTGCTGCTCAAGCGGATCAAAAAGCGCATCGCCGAAATGAAGGCGCGGGGCGAGACGCTGCGCGAGGATGACGATCCGGAGGTGTTGCGGCGCCGGCTTTTGGCCCACCGCGATCAAACCGCGCCACTCGCCGCCTATTATCAGCTGCAGAGCGTGCTGCGCTCGGTCGATGGCATGGCTCCCATTCCGCAGGTGTCGAGCGCCATCGACAGAGTGCTTGGTGAGGCCCTCACCAAGAAAGCGCCGGCTAAGCCATCGCGGGCGGGCGGAGTAAGAAGCGCGCGGGCGGGTAAATCCGCCAAGGGGTCGAAAACGAAGGCCAAAACGGCCAAATCCGGCCGCGGCAGGGCCGTGGGCCGCACGTCGTCCCGGCGCAAAACGGGTTCAGGGCGGAGGTTGACGAAACGACGTTGAATCCCTTAATAACCCGCATCCAAGTCGAGAGGTCGAACGATACCGGGCCCTGAGGAACGGGGAGGGTGTCGTGTTATCGTTTGGGAACCGCCTCCCGTGGCAAAATTGCTGGCCCTGCGCGCCGGCAGAAGGAGTGAAAGACTGTGGCCCGCATCGCCGGCGTCAACATACCGACCAACAAACGCGTCGTTATTGCATTGCAATATATCCATGGCATCGGGCCGAAAAAGGCCAATGAAATCATGGGGAAAGTCGGGATTCCGGAGGCCCGCCGGGTATCGCAGCTGACCGACCAGGAAGTGCTGCAGATCCGCGAGGTCATCGACCGCGACTACATGGTGGAAGGGGACCTGCGGCGCGAAGTGGCCATGAACATCAAGCGGCTGATGGACCTCGGCTGCTATCGCGGGTTGCGACATCGGCGCGGACTACCGGTCCGCGGCCAGCGCACCCATACCAATGCCCGCACCCGTAAGGGGCCGGCCAAACCCATCGCCGGCAAGAAGCGCGCGCCTTGAGTTGCCTTAGCCGGCGCGAGACCGGCTGCGTGATTAGAGCACCAGTCATTGGCCCGGCGATCGCAGCGCCGAGCTGCGAGAGGATCGAGAATGGGTAAAGAAGCCACCCGCGTCCGGCGACGCGAGCGCAAGAATATCGCCTCCGGAGTCGCGCATGTGAACGCGACCTTCAACAACACGATGATCACCATTACCGACGCCCAAGGAAACACCATCGCTTGGTCGTCTGCCGGCACCATGGGCTTCAAGGGCTCGAGAAAATCGACCCCCTATGCGGCGCAGGTGGCGGCCGAGGACGCCGCTAAGAAGGCCCAGGAGCACGGCATGCCCACCCTCGAAGTCGAGGTTGCGGGTCCGGGTTCCGGCCGCGAATCGGCGTTGCGGTCCCTGCAGTCGGCCGGCTTCACCATCACCTCCATACGCGACGTGACGCCGATTCCACACAACGGCTGCCGTCCACGAAAAAGGCGCCGAGTATGACAGACGATGTGCTCATCCGGCGGACTCCCGAGGAGCCCGCCGCTGAAAATTCCCCCGGGGCGGAGTGGGGTGCGCGGCCCGCCGCCGCCCCGGTCAAAGGCATGGGTGCCAACGTGACGATCCAAAAGAACTGGCAGGAACTGATCCGACCGAACAAGCTTCAGGTGACGCCGGGCGGCGATCCCAAACGCGAGGCCATCGTTGTCGCCGAGCCGCTCGAGCGTGGCTTCGGCGTGACGCTGGGTAATGCATTGCGCCGCATCCTTCTCTCGTCGTTGCAAGGCGCGGCGGTGCAGTCGGTGCACATCGATGGCGTGTTGCACGAGTTCTCCTCGATTCCCGGCGTGCGTGAGGACGTGACTGATATCGTGCTCAACATCAAGGACATCGCCATCAAGATGCAGGGCGACGGGCCCAAGCGGATGGTCGTCAAGAAGCAGGGTCCCGGCACTGTCACGGCGGGCGATATCCAGACCGTGGGCGACATCGTCGTGCTCAATCCCGAACTCGTGCTGTGCACCCTCGACGAGGGTGCCGAGATCCGCATGGAGTTCACGGTGAACACCGGGAAGGGCTATGTCCCCACCGAGCGCAATAGGCCCGAAGACGCGCCGATTGGGCTCATCCCGGTCGACAGCCTCTATTCGCCGGTGCGCAAGGTCTCCTACAAGGTCGAGAATACCCGCGAAGGCCAGATTCTCGACTACGACAAATTGACCATGCAAATCGTGACCAATGGCGCCGTAAGCCCGGACGATGCGGTGGCTTACGCCGCGCGCATCCTCCAGGATCAGCTCAACGTCTTCGTCAACTTCGAGGAGCCCCGCAAGGAGGTGGTGGCGGAAGCCATTCCCGACCTCGCCTTCAATCCGGCGTTCCTCAAGAAGGTCGACGAACTCGAGCTTTCGGTACGCTCGGCCAACTGTCTCAAGAACGACAATATCGTCTATATCGGCGATCTCGTTCAGAAGACCGAGGCCGAGATGCTGCGTACGCCGAATTTCGGGCGCAAGTCGCTCAATGAGATCAAGGAAGTGCTGGCGCAGATGGGGCTTCATCTCGGCATGGAAGTGCCGGGCTGGCCGCCCGACAATATCGACGAGCTGGCCAAGCGCTTCGAGGATCATTACTGAACAGAGGACGGAAGACGGAGAACGGATCACAGAAGGGCGTCCTCTGTCATCTGTCATCCGTCTGCCGGTCGCCTATGCGTCACCGAATTGCCCATCGCAAGCTCAATCGCACCCACGAGCATCGCCGCGCCATGTTCGCGAACATGGCGGCGGCCCTGGTCAAGCACGAACAGATCGTCACCACACTGCCGAAGGCCAAGGACTTGCGGCCGATCGTCGAGAAACTGGTCACGCTCGCCAAGCGCGGCGATCTCCATGCGCGCCGCCAAGCGATTGCGCAGATGCGCGACATCGCGATGGTCAAGAAACTGTTCGAGGTGCTGGGTCCCCGTTACAAGGATCGCGACGGCGGCTATACCAGGGTGCTGAAGGCCGGCTTCCGCTACGGCGATTCCGCTCCTGTCGCGGTGATCGAGTTGGTCAATCGCGACGTCGCAGCGAAAGGACAGGACTCGGGCCCGGCGCAGGCGAAAGCGGAGCCGCAGCCTGAAGCGGCCGCCCCGGCGTGATCGCAGTGCCAGAGGAAGGATGTGAGGGCAGCGCTCGCGCTGCCCTTTTTGATGGCCAGCGCGCGCGTTATCGGTGCCGGTGGGGCAAACGAGGGGGGAAGACGATGAATCGTGGCGTGGTTCTCGGCGTTCTCGTAGCGCTTGCAGCGCCGGCGGCGGGGTCGGGGCAAACTTCGCTCGAGCGCGGGCGCTATCTGGTCGATACCGTCATGACCTGTCACAACTGCCATACGCCGATGGGGCCGAATGGGCCGCAATTCGACCGCGCGCTGTCCGGCGGATTGCATTTCGACGAGCCCGCGTTCGATGTCACGGCCTCCAACATTACCCCTGACCGTGAGACCGGAATCGGCAATTGGAGCGATGCCGAGATCAAGACGGGGCTCCAGGGGGGTACGCGCCCCACGGGCCACTACATGGCGCCGGTCATGCCAAGCGGGTTCTACAAGATTCTCACCCCGGGCGATCTCGACGGCATCGTCGCATATCTGCGCTCCTTGCCGGCCGTGAGCCATACGGTACCCGGCCCGGTCTACAAGCAGGCGGTGGCCTACCAGGTGTTTCCCGGGGCCGAGAAGCCCATGTCCGAGTCCGATTTCGGCGACAAGCTCAAGCGGGGATTCTATCTCGTCACCATCGCGCATTGCATGGAATGTCACACGCCGTTCGGGTCGCCCGGAACCGGTCCCGATTTTAAGAATTCGGTCGGCAAAGGCGGGCGCGAATTCCCCGGACCGTGGGGCGTTTCGACCGCGCGCAACATCACCTCGAGCAAGAGCGCGGGCATCGGCGATTGGAGCGATGCCGAGATCAAGCGCGCCATCACGCAAGGCCTGCGCAAGGACGGCACCAAGCTCAAGCCGCCGATGGGTTACCGGTATTACACCAAGATGACCGACGAGGACGTCGAAGCCATGATCGCCTATCTGCGCACGGTGCCGGCGAAGGAGTGATCTCGAACCTCATTACAATCGCGCCGGTGACAAAGCCGAGGGTGTAGATCGCCGCGGCCGCGGCGGCATGCGACGGACCAGCATTCGATTCCGGCGGATGACTGCGACCCCCCGCGTCCGAGGATACCAAAAGCCAAGCAAGTTTAGGCGCCATCGCGCTTGTTCTGAAGGCGCGGGCGGCTGTGCCCTTCATTTGCCGCGACCTTGAGCTTATAACTGACTCCGCCCGAATCCGGACCTGTCCATGCTTTGGCGATCGAACACGTCTTTGCGCTCGAGGTGGCTCGAGAAGGCCGTCCTCATCCTGGCGAGTGTCGCGCCGCTCGGCCTTGCAGCCCAAGAGCACGACGGTGCCCGCCGCGTTCCCGCCTCGCCGGCCGAGCTGCGGCTCTCCTACGCGCCGGTCGTGCAGCGCGCTGCGCCGGCCGTCGTCAACGTCTATGCCGCCAAGACGGTCGCGGTGCGCAATCCGCTTTTTGACGATCCGATCTTTCGCCGCTTCTTCGGAGTGCCCGGCGCGCCTGGCGGGCAGGGCGGCCCGGTGCAGCGCTCGCTCGGCTCGGGCGTTCTCGTCGACCCCGCGGGCCTGATCGTCACCAACAACCACGTCATCGAGGGAGCAGACCAGGTCAAGGTGTCACTTGCGGACAAGCGCGAATTCGAGGCCGATATGGTGCTCAAGGATTCGCGCTCGGATCTCGCGGTGCTGCGCATCAGAGCGCAGAACGAACGCTTCCCGGCAATCGAGCTTGCCGATTCGGACGCGCTCGAAGTCGGAGACGTCGTGCTCGCCATCGGCAATCCCTTCGCGGTCGGCCAGACCGTCACCCATGGCATCGTCTCGGCGGTGGCGCGCACCCAGGTCGGCATCACCGATTATCAGTTCTTTATCCAGACCGACGCGGCCATCAATCCAGGCAATTCGGGAGGCGCGCTCGTCGACCTCGGCGGCCGGCTCGTCGGCATCAATACCGCGATTTTCTCGCGCTCGGGCGGCTCGCAGGGGATCGGCTTTGCTATTCCCGCGAACATGGTGAAGGTCGTGGTCGCTTCCGCCAAGAGCGGCGGCTCCATCGTGCAGCGTCCGTGGCTGGGCGCGAGGCTGCAAGCCGTCACCCCGGAAATCGCCGAGGGCCTCGGGCTCAAGCGCCCCTCCGGCGCGCTGATCGCGAGCGTCACGCCGACGAGTCCGGCCGCGCGTGCCGGGCTCAAGACGAGCGACCTCATTGTGGCCGTCGATGGGCAGCCGGTCGAGGACGCCAATGCCTTCGACTATCGCTTCGCCACCAAGCCCATTGGCGGCACGGCGCGGCTCGGCATCGTGCGTGCCGGCAAGGAGCTGGCGCTCAATGTCGCGCTGGAGGCTGCGCCCGACACCCCGCACGAGGAGCTCGTCATCGCCTCGCCCTCGCCGTTCCAGGGGGCCAAGGTATCGAACCTGTCGCCGGCGCTCGCGGACAGGCTGCGGCTCGACCCCTCCGCCCAGGGCGTGGTGATCGTCGAGATCGCCAACGGCTCGTCGGCGCAGAGCCTCGGTTTCCAGCCCGGCGACCTCGTGCTCTCGGTCAACAACGCCAGGATCGCAAAGACGCGCGATCTCGAGCGCGTCGCCGGCCAGCCGACCCGGCGCTGGAGCATCACCATCGTACGCGCGGGCCAGCAGCTATCGGTGGAGCTGCGGGGATGACGGCGCGCGCCAGGCGCGGCGGCGCGCCCCTGTTCGCGGCCGCGGGGCTCGAGCGTGACGCGCCGCGGCCGCTCGCGGACAAGCTGCGACCGAGACGACTAGCCGAGGTCGTCGGCCAGGATCATTTGCTCGGACCGGACGGCGCGCTCACGCGTCTGCTCGATACGCGCACGCTCGGCTCACTGATTTTCTGGGGACCGCCCGGCACCGGCAAGACCACGGTCGCAAGACTCTTGGCGCAGGCGACGGACCTCCATTTCGAGCAGATCTCGGCGATTTTCTCCGGCATCGGCGATCTCAAAAAAGTGTTCGAGGCGGCCCGCGCGCGCCGCGAAGCCGGGCAAGGGACGCTTCTCTTCGTCGACGAGATTCATCGTTTCAATCGCGCGCAGCAGGACTCCTTCCTGCCGGTCATGGAAGACGGCACCATCGTTCTCGTCGGCGCCACCACGGAGAATCCGTCCTTCGAGCTGATCGCTCCGCTTCTCTCTCGCGCACGCGTCATGGTGTTCAAGCGGCTCGATGTCGATGCGCTCGAGAAGCTCATCGCCCGCGCCGAAGCGATCGAAGGCAAAAACCTCCCGCTCGACACCGAGGCGCGGCAATCCCTGATCCGCATGGCGGACGGGGACGGCCGCGCGGCCCTCACCCTTGCCGAGGAAGCGTGGCGGGCCGCGCGCAAGGGCGAGACGTTTGGCGCGGCGCAATTCCAGGAGGTGGTGCAGCGTCGCGCCCCGATCTACGACAAGCAGCAGGACAGTCACTACAACCTGATCAGCGCTTTGCACAAGTCGGTGCGCGGTTCGGATCCCGATGCGGCGCTCTATTATCTCTGCCGCATGCTGGATGCCGGGGAGGATCCGCTCTACGTCGCGCGTCGTGTGGTGCGCATGGCGGTCGAGGATATCGGGCTCGCCGACCCGCAGGCGCTCATGATCGCCAATGCGGCGAAGGACGCATATGACTTTCTCGGCTCGCCGGAAGGCGAGTTGGCGATTGCCGAGGCCGTGATCTATATCGCGACCGCGCCGAAATCGAATGCGGCCTATACCGCCTATGGCGCGGCCATGCGCACCGCGAAAGAGGCGGGCTCGCTGCTTCCGCCGATGCACATCCTCAACGCGCCGACGCAGCTGATGCGTGCAGAAGGCTATGGCGAGAGCTACGACTACGACCACGACGCGCCCGAGGCGTTTTCCGGCCAGGACTATTTCCCCGAGCAGCTTGGCCGGCAGAAATTCTACGATCCGCCTGAACGCGGCTTCGAGCGGGAGATCAGGAAACGGCTGGAATACTGGGCGAAGCTGAGGCAAGCGCGGAGCAAGCCGTGAGGAGCGGCGTACAGACCGCCACGGTGAACGCCGATGAAGCTGGCATGCGCGTCGACCGCTTCGTCGAGGCGCGCTTTCCTGGGCTCGCTTTCTCCCACATCCAGCGCATCATCCGAAAGGGCGAACTGCGCGTAAACGGCAAGCGCGCTCAGCCCAAGCAGCGGCTCGAGGCCGGGCAGGCGGTACGCCTCCCGCCGCTGCGGAGTGAGCCGCGTCCGCCGACGCCGGGGGGTGGAGCGGGCGCGGAGACGCGGGATTTCCTCAACTCGATCACGCTCCACGAAGACGCCGACGTGCTGGTGCTCGATAAACCCATGGGGCTTGCGGTGCAGGGCGGCTCTGGGACCACCCGCCACCTCGACGCGATGCTCGAGACGCTGCGGGATGCGCGCGGCCAGCGTCCGCGCCTGGTGCACCGCCTCGACAAGGACACCGCCGGATGCCTGCTCGTGGCCAAGACGCGGTTTGCGGCGGCGGCATTGGCAAAAACCTTCCGGTCGCGCTCGGCGCGAAAAATCTACTGGGCTCTGGTCGCGGGTGTGCCGAAGCCGCGCCAGGGGCGCATCTCGACGTTCCTTGCCAAGGAGACGCGAGGGGATGATTCGTTCATGCGCGTTGCGCGCCACGGCGAGGAGGGCGCCAGTCACGCCGTCACCTATTACGCCGTGATCGACACGGCCGCGCGTCAATTGGCGTGGCTCTCGCTCAAGCCGGTGACCGGCCGCACCCATCAGCTGCGCGCGCACTTGGCGCATATCGGCCACCCCATCGTTGGCGACCCGAAATATTTTTCGAGGGAGAATTGGGAGCTGCCGGGCGGCATGCAGGATCGGCTGCATCTCTTGGCGCACCGTATTGTCGTGCCGCATCCACGCGGCGGCACAATCGATGTGACTGCACCGCTGCCGCCGCACATGCGCCAGTCATGGAATCTCATCGGCTTCGACGCTAAGCGCTACGATCCGATCGTGGAGGCGCCGGAGGAGTAGAGCATCTCCTGATCGGATTGGACCCGCGGCCTCATACGTCATGCCCGCGCTTATCGCGGGCATCCACGTTTTCAAGCCGTGCAGCATCAAAGACGTGGATGGCCGGGACAAGCCCGGCCATGAGGAAGTCGGCCCGGCTTTGCTCAACGCAAGCTGGCGTTGATCTTCTCCAGCGTCGCCGACCCCGGGCACAGCTCCGCCTCGGAGAGCGAGTTGAGCGGGGCCTCAACCGTATCCAGATTGCGGTGCAGGTCTTCCGGCTCGGGATCGACATAGAGGAGCCCCGTGACGATTTGGCCGATGGCGGCGTGCCTCTGCAGGAAGTTCATGGCGCCGAGCCGATCGTGCGGATCGTAATCGGCGGCAACCTTCTTGAGCACGAGCTTCGAGCCGTCGTGTTGCTCGACGACCTCGACCGAGCCCGGCTCGTAAGCGACCGTGATCGGCGCGCGGCCGGTGATGAAGTCGAGCCGGTTCACCGACTCATTGTGCTCGCGCACGTAGTCGAAACTCTTGGTCGATCCGACGTGATTGTTGAACGCGACGCAGGGCGAGATAATGTCGATGAAGGCGGCGCCCTCGTGCTCGATCGCCGCCTTGATCAGCGGCACCATCTGCTCCTTGTCACCGGAAAAGGAGCGGGCGACGAAAGTAGCGCCGAGCTGCAGCGCGAGCGCGACGAGGTCGATGGAATTGTCGGTGTTGGTCACGCCGCGCTTGGATTTCGATCCGCGGTCGGCGGTCGCCGAGAACTGGCCTTTGGTGAGGCCGTAAACGCCGTTGTTTTCGACGATATAGACCATGTTGACGCCGCGGCGCAGCGCATGCGCGAACTGTCCGAGCCCAATCGAGGCGGAATCGCCATCGCCGGACACGCCGAGATAGATGAGATCGCGGTTGGCCAGATTCGCGCCGGTGAGCACCGACGGCATTCGGCCGTGTACCGAATTGAAGCCGTGCGAATTGCCGAGGAAATAGGTCGGCGTCTTCGACGAACAGCCGATGCCGGAGAGTTTCGCCACCCGGTGCGGCTCGATGTCGAGCTCGAAGCAAGCCTCGATGATCGCGCCAGAGATTGAGTCGTGGCCGCAGCCGGCGCACAGGGTCGAAACCGAGCCCTCATAGTCGCGGTGCGTGTAGCCGAGCGCGTTCTTGGGCAGCGCCGGATGATGGAATTTTGGTTTGGTGATGTAGGTCATAGCTGAGCCATTCTGTGTCCAGTCACTCGAGCGTCATCACGACACCACCTTGCGCAAGGGAGTGACCTTCAGCGCGTCGAGATGATCGCCGATCGCGCGTGCGATGAACCGCGCGGTGATCGGGGTTCCGTCGTAATGCAGGATCGGCACCAAGCGGACGGGATCGATGCTGCACTCGTTGACGATGAGCGAGCGCAATTGCGCGTCGCGGTTCTGCTCGACGACGAACACGAAATCGTGGTCGGCGACGAAGCTCGTCACGCTCGAATGGAACGGAAAGGCCCGCACGCGCAGCCGGTTGAGCGAATGCCCGCGCGCCTCGGTCATGTGGATGGCCTCGTCCATCGCCGGCGAGGTCGAGCCGTAGTAGATCACGCCGTATTTGGTGGGTTTTGCGGCATTCGCCTGCAGCGGGCGGGGAACCAGATCTTTGGCGGTCTCGAACTTGCGCAGGAGCCGCTGCATGTTATCGGCATAGGGCGCGCCCTCCTCGGTGTAGCGGGCATAGCGGTCGCGCGAGGTGCCGCGGGTGAAGAAGGAGCCTTTGGTCGGGTGTGTGCCCGGATATGTGCGGTACGGAATGCCATCGCCGTCCACGTCGAGATAACGGCCGAAATCCTTACCTGCTTCGAGATCGGCGGCGGTCATCACCTTGCCGCGATCGTATTTGCGCTTGTCGTCCCAGGTGAGCGGTCGGCAGAGGCGATGGTTCATGCCGATGTCGAGATCGAGCATCACGAAGATCGGCGTCTGCAGGCGATCGGCGAGGTCGAAGGCGTCGGCCGCGAAATCGAACGCTTCGGCCGGGTCTTCCGGAAAAAGCAACACGTGCTTGGTATCGCCATGCGAGGCGTAGGCGCACGAGATCAGATCGCATTGCTGCGTCCGCGTCGGCATGCCGGTCGAAGGCCCGGCGCGCTGCACATCGAAGATCACCGCTGGGATTTCGGCGAAGTACGCCAAGCCGAGGAATTCCTGCATCAGCGAAATGCCGGGACCCGAGGTGGCGGTGAAAGCGCGTGCGCCGTTCCAGGCGGCGCCGATCACCATGCCGATCGAGGCGAGCTCATCCTCGGCCTGCACGATCGCGAACTTGTTCTTCTTGCTCGCAGGATCGGCGCGCAGGCGCCGGCAATGGCTGGTAAAGGCGTCCGCCAGCGAGGACGAAGGCGTGATCGGGTACCAGGCGCACATGGTCGCCCCGCCATAGACCGCGCCCAGCGCCGCGGCCGAATTGCCCTCGATGAAGATGCGGTCGCCCACCGCCTTGGCAGGACGCAAACGCACCCCGATCGGACATTGCAGGTTCTGCAGCGCCCAGTCGCGCCCGAGATGGAGCGCGTGCAGATTCGCATCGATCAGCTTTTCCTTCGACTTGAATTGCTCGCGCACGAGCTGCTCGATCGCCGCAATGTCCATATCGAGCAGCGCACTGAGCGTGCCGACATACATGATGTTCTTGAACAGCTGGCGCTGGCGCGCATCCGTGTATTCGCGGTTGCAGATCGCAGTCAGCGGCACCCCGAGGACCGTGATGTCCTCGCGGAACCTGGACTTCGGCATCGGCTTGGTGGAATCGTAGAGCAGGTATCCGCCCGGCTCGATGCCGGCCACGTCCTTGTCCCAGGTCTGCGGGTTCATCGCGACCATGAGATCGGTGCCGCCGCGGGCGCCGAGGTGGCCGGCCTCGGAGATGCGCACCTCGTACCAGGTCGGCAGGCCCTGGATGTTGGATGGGAAGATGTTGCGCGGGGCGACCGGGACGCCCATGCGCAGCACGGCGCGCGCAAACAGCTCGTTGGCGCTGGCCGAGCCTGAGCCGTTGACGTTGGCGAACCGGACGACGAAGTCGTTTACGCTGCTGATCGGGCTGCTACTCGGCATTGGTCATTCGCGTGCGTCATGTCGATGAGATATTTTTTCATGTCCCAGGCGCCGGTTGGGCAGCGCTCCGCGCACAGCCCGCAGTGCAAGCAGACGTCCTCGTCCTTTACCATCACGCGGCCGGTTTTGAGATCGTTGGCGACGTAGAGATCCTGGGTGAGGTTCTTGGCGGGGGCCCTCAGCCGCGTGCGCAAATCGGCTTCCTCGCCGTTCGCCGTGAAGGTGATGCAGTCCATCGGACAGATATCGACGCAGGCGTCACATTCGATGCACAGCGAAGACGTGAACACGGTCTGAACGTCACAGTTGAGGCAGCGGTGTGCCTCCTTGAGGGCGAGGTCGGGGTCGTAGCCGAGTTCGACCTCGGTCTTGATATCGCGCAGCGCCACCACTTTGTCCCGCAACGGGACCCGGTAGCGCCGGTCCGGGGCGATGTCGTTGTCGTAGCTCCACTCGTGGATGCCCATTTTCTGGCTGAGGATCTCGACCATGGGGGCCGGACGATCGTTGATATCGGTGCCAGAGCACAGGTTGTCGATCGACAGCGCGGCGTCGTGTCCATGCGCCACCGCCCAGATGATGTTCTTTGGGCCGAACGCGGCGTCGCCGCCGAAGAACACGCGCGGGTGCGTGGAGGCCATGGTTTTGGGATCGACCTTCGGCATGTCCCACTTGTCGAACTCGATGCCCATGTCGCGCTCGATCCAAGGAAAAGCGTTTTCCTGGCCGACCGCGACCAGCACGTCGTCGCAAGGAAAGTGCTGATGCGGCTCGCCGGTCGGAACGAGGTTGCGGCGGCCCTTGCCGTCGTATTCGGCCTTCACCTTCTCGAAAAGAACGCCGGTGAGGCGGCCGTTTTCGTGCGTGAACTTCCTGGGCACGAGGAAATTCAGAATGGGGATGTCCTCGTGCATGGCGTCCTCCTTTTCCCACGGAGACGCCTTCATTTCCTGGAACCCGGAACGGACGACCACCTTGACGTCCTCGCCGCCGAGCCGGCGCGACGAGCGGCAGCAATCCATTGCGGTGTTGCCGCCGCCGAGCACGATGACGCGTTTGCCGATCCTGTTGACGTGCCCGAAGGAGACGGAGGAGAGCCAGTCGATGCCGATATGGATGTTCGCCGCGGCCTCGTTGCGGCCGGGGATGTCGAGATCGCGACCCCGCGGCGCGCCGCAGCCAACGAAGACCGCATCCCAACCCCCCGCCAGCAGCTCCTTGAGGCTGTCGATGCGTTTGCCGCTGCGAAATTCGATTCCGAGATCGAGGATGTAGTCGCATTCCTCGTCGATGATGGATTCGGGCAAGCGGAACCGTGGGATTTGTGTGCGGATCATACCACCCGGCTTTGGGTCCTGATCGAAGATCACGCACTCGTAGCCGAGCGGGGCGAGGTCACGCGCGACCGTAAGCGAGGCGGGGCCGCAGCCCACGAGCGCAATGCGCTTGCCATTCTTGACCGTCGCCGGCTTGGGCAGGCGCGAGCGGATATCGTCCTTGAAATCGGCGGCGACGCGCTTTAGCCGGCAGATCGCCACCGGCTCGTTCTCCACGCGCACGCGACGGCAGGCCGGCTCGCACGGACGATCGCAGGTGCGCCCGAGGATGCCCGGAAACACGTTGGACTTCCAATTGACCATGTAGGCGTCGCTGTAGCGGCCCGCCGCGATCAATCGGATATATTCCGGCACCGGCGTATGCGCTGGACACGCCCACTGGCAATCCACGACCTTATGGAAGTAGTCCGGCGACGAAATGTCGGTAGGTTTCATTTACGCCTCTGCGCGCACACTTGGACCGCGCGTTTCTTATATAACCATGCGCGAACGACGTCGGCCGGTCTGTGCCCCGCTTCGGCTTGTGCTCCGCCGAATCCGGCCGGGATAGTAGTGGAGCCCCCCTCGAAATTCCACCGATACATTCGTCATAACAGGCCTTTACGGCAAAACGGGAGGTGCCTCTCGCCGGTTCGCTCCACCGCTCGGTTTAAATCTAGCGATCGTTCCCGTAAAAATAGCGTAACCCGCCGCACGAGCCATAAGGTATTGAACTCTTTCAGATCTTCAGCATGCGCGAATTGGTGCAGTGCAAGAGATTGCCACTTGAGGCTGTGGCGCCCGAAGAAGATCCTATGGTTGCTGGCGCGACATTGCGCCATTCACGGGGCGCGCGCGGCATGGACGAGTTGCAGGATCGGCGACCCTAGCCATCTTCAGGAGCAATGCGCGATCTGTTCGAGAGCATGTTCGCAAACGAGCCGCTCGATCCGATGCAGGCGGCGCGGCGCGGACTGCGGCCGCCATTGCGGCGGAGGTTCTACGAACGTGCCGACGTGGAGGCCGCTGAGGAGGAATTCCGCATCCTCCTCGATGGGCGGCCGGTGAAGAGCCCGGCGCGCCGGACACTCGCCGCGCCGAGCCACGAATTGGCGCAGCGGCTCGCCGCCGAGTGGGACGCGCAACGCGACGTCATCGATCCGGCAAAAATGCCGCTCACGCGGCTCGCCAACACCATCATCGACGGCGTGATCGATTCCCCCTCGCCGGTCAGGCTCGACGTGGAACGCTATCTCGCTTGCGATCTTGTGTTCTACCGCGCTCCGGGTCCTGCCGGACTGGTCACGCGGCAGGGCCATGCTTGGGATCCCGTGCTGGCCTGGGCGCGCGAGTCGCTCGGCGCAGGTTTCGTGCTGGGGGAGGGGATCGCCTTCGTCGAGCAGCCCGCGCAAGCGCTCGCTGCGGCGAGCTCCGCCATCCCGCAACACCCGTGGCGTCTGGGCGCGCTGCATTCGATTACGACACTCACCGGCTCGGCGCTGATCGCCCTCGCCTTGGCGCACAACGCGTTCTCGGTGGATGCTGCCTGGTCGGCGGCGCATGTCGACGAGGACTGGAATATGGAGTTTTGGGGCTGCGATGAGCTCGCGCTCGAGCGCCGCGCCGCCCGTTTCGCTGAGATGCAGGCCGCCGCGACGGTGCTGGAAGCAGTCAGATGAGTTCAGGTGGTCTTACGTAGCCTAGTGCCTCACATGTTGTGAATGAACGTGCCACAAGCGCGGTGGGCTCCCTCTCTCCATTTGGGAAGAGGGTTGGGGTGAAGGGGTTACCGGCGGTGCCGATGGATCCGAGTTCCCTCACCCATTCCTCGCTGTTGCAAACGCGCAGCAGCACTCTCGCGGGAGAGGGCACGAGCGGCGACAGTGCGCCTGCGGATCTGACGCAGTAAACCTGTTTCCCCAACCGTGCGCGCGAAGCTTATTTCTTCTTCAGCGTCCCGTATGCGACCACGGTGGTGCCTTGCACGGCGCCGAACCAGCCGACTGTGAGATCGTCGCCCTGACGTGCTAGAGTGACGGTGCCGTCGGGACAGCGGCCGCCTTTGTCTGCTGCGCCCTTGGTGATGACCTCCACGTAGAACACATACGACTTCGACGATCCAACGCGGGTGAGCTTCCCGGCGCAGTCGAGCTCCGGATACTTCGTCTCCGCCCCCCGGGCATTGATCGCGACCTCGAACTTGTAAGGCGTTTGGCTGCCGACTTGGGTGAGTTGGCCGCTCCAGTTGCCATTGATGCTCGGGCCGGCTGAGGCCGCGCCCTTCTTTCCTTTTGCCGCCGGCTGGTCTTCGGGAGCGGGCGGAAATTGCGCGATCGCGGGCGCCGCTGCCGCGGTGGCGAGAACCAGCGCAGCACTAAAGTAGCACAGGACCTTGTAGCGGACTCCTTCGGGCATGTTTTGCTCCCCTCGCATACGCTTACACGGGCGGAAAGTTTACCCTCAAATACCGGTACATGCTATGGATTTTGCGCCGGAGCGAGGGGTGAGGCGCGCATGAAGGACATCCTCGAAAAGCTCGAAGAGCGCCGCGCCCGCGCGCGCGCCGGCGGTGGTCAGGCGCGCATCGAAGCGCAGCACAAGCGCGGCAAGCTCACCGCGCGCGAGCGGCTCGAGCTCCTGATGGACAAGGGCTCGTTCGAGGAGTTCGACATGTTCGTCGAGCACCGCTCGGCTGATTTCGGCATGGAGAAGAGCCGGATACCCGGTGACGGCGTGGTCACCGGCTGGGGCACGGTCAACGGGCGCACCGTGTTCGCCTTCGCCAAGGATTTTACCGTCTTCGGCGGCTCGCTGTCCGAGGCGCATGCGCAGAAAATCGTCAAGATCCAGGACATGGCAATGAAGGCGCGGGCGCCAATCATCGGCCTGTTCGATGCCGGCGGGGCGCGCATCCAGGAAGGGGTCGCCGCGCTGGGCGGCTACGGCGAGGTGTTCAAGCGCAACGTGATCGCCTCCGGTGTCATTCCGCAAATTTCCGTCATCATGGGTCCGTGCGCGGGCGGCGACGTGTATTCGCCGGCCATGACCGATTTCGTTTTCATGGTGCGCGACACCAGCTACATGTTCGTCACCGGTCCCGACGTGGTGAAGACCGTGACCAACGAAGTGGTGACGGCGGAGGAGCTCGGCGGCGCCGCGGTGCACACGACGAAATCCGGCATCGCCGACGGCTCCTACGAGAACGACGTCGAATGCCTGCTGCAGATGCGTCGGCTGCTCGACTTTCTCCCCGCCAACAACGAGGCCGGCGTGCCCGAATGGCCCTCGCACGACGACATCGAGCGCGAGGAGAAGTCGCTCGACACGCTCGTTCCCGACAACCCGAACAAGCCCTACGACATCAAGGAGCTCGTGCTCAAAGTCGCCGACGAGGGCGATTTCTTCGAGCTGCAGGAGGCGTTCGCGAAAAACCTCGTTACCGGCTTCGGCCGCATCGCCGGGCGCACCGTGGGGTTTGTGGCGAACCAACCCATGGTCCTTGCCGGTGTGCTGGATATCGATGCCTCGCGCAAGGCCGCGCGCTTCGTGCGCTTCTGCGATGCGTTCGGCATCCCCATCGTGACCTTCGTGGACGTGCCGGGATTCTTGCCGGGGACCAACCAGGAATATGGCGCGCTGATCGCGCATGGGGCAAAGCTGCTCTTTGCCTATTCGCAGGCCACCGTCCCGCTTGTTACCGTGATCACGCGCAAGGCGTTCGGCGGCGCCTACGACGTGATGGCATCCAAGCACATCGGTGGCGACGTCAATTACGCTTGGCCGACGGCGCAGATTGCCGTCATGGGCGCGAAGGGCGCCGTCGAAATCATCTTCCGCGCCGATATCGGCGACACCAAGAAGATCGCCGCCCGTACCAAGGAATACGAGGACCGCTTCCTCTCACCCTTCGTCGCCGCCGAGCGCGGCTATATCGATGACGTGATCATGCCGCGCGCGACGCGCTCGCGCATCGCCAAGGCCCTGGCGATGCTGCGCGGCAAACGGCTCGAGCTGCCGCCGAGGAAACACGACAATTTGCCGCTATGAGTGGCGCTCGCGATCGCGTTCGTGTGACGGCTCTCGCCGATATCCGGAAGTGACAGCGAGACGATCAGCGCGTGCTTGAGCCGATGCGGGGCTTTTGTCGCGATTCGCTGCCGCTGCGCGCCGTGTGCTCGGCGAGCCGCAGCCATGACTGCGCGAGCGTGAGCCAGAAGGGCCTGTCGCCGCCGTTTGCTGCAGTTTGCGCCATCCGCAAGCAGTCTTCCGCGTTGCTGCGGTAGATGTTGTTGGGACTCATGTTTTACGCTCCCCGAACACGCAACCTGCCCGGCAGCAAAGCGTCGAACCTGGGCAAACTCGTGGCTCCAACCGAAAGCGCAACGTCCGGCTTCGTTATGTCCGCCGCTCGACACAGGCGCGAGCGCGCTTTTGGCTCAACCGGTGAGCTGCGCCCGCGCGGTATTTCTTCAAGATTGCGGCCGGAATCACGCTCCATTGCGAAGTGCGGCGGTATCATTATCTTCGCGCCCTATGCCGCTTGTCCCGTCATCTGACATCGTGGTGGTCCACAGCTCCGACCTGCATATCGATCATGACTATACTGCAGGGCTGCATGGCGGTGACGGCACGGCCGGACTGTCCAGCGTGCTGAGCGCCGCGTGCGGCGCGGGGGCCGACGTCGTGGTGCTCGCCGGCGACACTTTCGATTGCCATCGCCTGCCGGCTGCTTTGCTCGATCGCGCGGCCGCGATCATTTCGCAGGCGGCGCTGCCGGTGGTGCTGTTGCCCGGCAATCACGACCCCGCGGTGCCGGACGCGGTTTACCACCGTGCGGCGCTCTCCGCGGTCGATAATCTCCACGTGCTCGGCGTGACCCATGACGAGGCCGTCCTCTTCGCCGAGATGGGTCTTGAAATTTGGGGCCGCGCGCACCGCGACTATGGCGACATGATTCCGTTCGAGCGGCTGCGGCCGCGCTCGACGCGTTGGCAGATTGCGGTGGCGCACGGCCACTACGTTCCGGTGCCGGATCGAACGAGCAGGCTGCGTCCCTCGTGGCTCATCGGCGATGATGAGCTCGCGGCGACCGGCGCCGACTACGTCGCGCTAGGGCACTGGAATCGGGCGGCGAAAGTCGGCACGGTGGCCGCCTATTATTCCGGCTCGCCGGAATACGCCGGGACCGTCAACGTGGTGCGGCTCGGCGCTGACGGAAAGGTCGCGATCACGCGCGCGCCGCTCGCGATTGCGCGTGAGCGCTGGGCCGTCGATTAGAGGCCGCGCGCGGCCGCAGCCCCTCGGATTAGCTTGGTGCGGCCGCGCGAATGCGCTGCTATTGCGCGCGCTGCCCTGTCGTCGAAGGTTGCTCCCCCGGGGGAGCGACGACGGGCGGCGGCGCGGTTCTCGGCGCCATGCCGGTCGTGGCGGGCGGGTTCGCGTCCTCGCGCGCGGTGCGCGTGTTCTCGCCGCCGGCGAAGATCAGCGCCAGGATGATGACGATGAACACGGCACTGGCGATCCATCCCCACGGGGTGGTGGTGCCGATTCTGCGCTCCATTTCGGCCTGGCGCTCCATATCCATATCCATATCCATTCTGCGATCGAAGTCTCTGGGGTCCATCATGGCGACCTCCCATCTGATATCCGTCGAAAGATAACCGCCGGGGAAGGGCTTGAGTTCCGTCCGCGGGAACCGACCCAGGGCCTCTTTTGGCGAGGGTTCAGGCCGCAAGCGGCGCGCGCGCTCACGCGCTTTCGTCCTTCTTGCCGAAGATCAGTTGGGTCTGCGTGACGATTGCCGCGAGCTTTCCATCGCCGCGGGTGATGCGCGTCTCCAGCACGATCGTCGTGTGGCCGCGGTGCAGCGGCATGCAGACCGCATGCGCGGTGTCGCCTCTGGGCACCGCGGCAAAGAAGTTGGTCTTGCTCTCGATCGTCGCGGTGCCGCCGCCGTCGGGAAGGCCGCTGCGTGCCGTCATCCCGCCGAGCGTATCGCCCAGCGCCATCATTGCGCCGCCGTGCAGCACGCCGCGGCGGTTGCATAAATCCTCGCGCACTGTGAGCTCGGCTTCGCTGCGTTCGGCCGAACGATGCAGGACGTTCACGCCGAGGAGCCTCGTGAACGCCGGTAGATCGGACATGGTCGTTCCTCTGGTGTGTCGATTTGGTCATAGCATGGCCGGAGCGCGGCGCCAGGGCCGATGCGCATCGCACAAGTTTAGGCTTGTGTGCGCGGCGCCGGCGGCCAAAGGGCTCTTCGCCGAGCGCGCTTGACACCACATCGCGGCCCGGCGCTTTGTAAAATCCCCGCGGCGCTCGTAGCTCAGCTGGATAGAGCACCAGACTTCGAATCTGGGGGTCGGGGGTTCGAATCCCTCCGAGCGCGCCAGCACTTAGATTGATTTCCGAACTGGTGAAAGTCGGCTCGGGTAACGCCTGGGGTAACAGTCGACAGGATTTTGGAGCCAAACCGTGGATGAGGAGCAATTCAGCGCAGAGGCACGGAAGCTCGTCTCAAAAGCTTTGAAGGCTCTCGCCCGTCGCGGAGGACCCCAAAGCGTCTCCG
>DATNNX010000001.1:0-4169 GCA_035601615.1 Xanthobacteraceae bacterium | reverse complement strand
GCTCCATGGCGGCACCGAGCGGCGACAGGGCGTCGTTCACGGCATTCCACAATGCGGCGCCCGCACCGATGGTGCCTGCCTCGCCGACGCCTTTGGCGCCGAGCGCGGTCTCGGCGGCGACGCTCGCGACGTGGGCCACTTCAATGTCGGGCAATTCACCGGCCATGGGCACGAGGTAGTCGGCCAAGGTGCCGTTTGATAGCTGTCCGCTCTCGGAATATTCACAGTGTTCATAGAGCACGCCGCCGATGCCTTGCGCGACACCGCCGCGGATCTGCTCATCGACGAGCAGTGGATTGACGACTCGGCCGCAGTCGTGCACGACCCACAGCCTAAGCACCCCGATCATGCCCGTTTCGATGTCGACTTCGACGAGACACCCCTGAATGCCGTTGGCGGTCAAGTAGGGAAAGCCTTGCGGCGCATAGTGGCGCGTGGCGGACAGTTCAGGGCAGCCACCGCCCGGCAATTGGTGCTGCCGAAAGTAGGCAATGTTCGCGAGTTCCGCAAGAGATAGGGTCCGCGCATTCGCGGCGCTGCGCAGTCCGCCGTCTGCGAGTTCAATCTGCTCGGCCGGCGTCTTAAGGATGCGGGCGCCGAGTTCGAGGATCTTGCCGCGCAATTCCTCGGCCGCCAATAACGCCGCTTGACCGCCGATTGCCATGCCCCGTGACGCCCAGGCGCCGCCGCCCACCGGCGATGACGCCGTGTCGCCGGCGCGCACCGTCACATCCGCGGCGCCGATACCCAGGGCTTGCGCGACGATCTGCGCGATGCCCGTGCGCACGCCCTGGCCTTGATCGGTGGCGCTCGAGTGGCACAGCACCGTACCTGAGGGCTCGAGACGTACGCTGCAGCCCTCTTGCGCGGCGACCGCTATCTGGTTCGCGCCGTACAGTGCAGCGCCGACGGCCGTCATCTCGATGAATGACGCGATGCCGATGCCGCGGTAAACCCGCTGCTTGCGCAGTCGCTGCTGCTCACGGCGCAGATCTTCGTACTGCATCATCGCGAGCAGCGTGTCCAAGCAGGGCTGCAGCGACACGGCACCCATTTCGAGGCCGGCGGGCGTCGTGCGCGAGGTGTGCTCGGCCGGCAGGAAATTGCGTCGACGCAGTTCCGCCGGATCCATACCGATGGCGCGCGCGGCGCGGTCCACGAGTGTTTCAGTCAGCGTGCATGCCAACGGCTGGCCGACGCCGCGATAGGCGCCCGTCGGCGACTTGTTCTGATGCACGGCCCGCAGTCGCGCTCGAAAATTGTCGAATTGATACGGCGCGCCAACCATCTGCGCCATGTGCAATCCCTCGCCGACGCTGCCCCGGGGATAAGGCTGATAGGCGCCGAGTCCCGAGAGCGCCTCGACGTCGAAGGCCAGGAAGCGGCCCGCCGAATCGAGCGCCAGGCGCGCGACGCCAATCGCTTCACGGGCGTGCGTATCGCTCAAGAACGACTCGAGCCGATCCGCCTGAAACCTGATCGTTCGGCCCAACAGTATGGCGATGGCCGCGACCGCGACTTCATCGGGATAGGCATGCAGCTTCAGGCCGAACGCGCCGCCGACGTCCGGGCAGACCACACGCACCCGGTGATTCGGCAGATTCAACAACTCGGAAAACACTTCGCGCATCTGGAACGGCGACTGATGCGACATGTGCACGGTAAGCTCGCCCGACAGCGGCGAGAAAGTAGCGATGATGCCGCGTGATTCGAGCGATACGCCGGTCTGGCGATCGAAGACGATGCGCTGTTCGACCACGGTCGCTGCGGCCGCGAAACCCGCCGCCACGTTGGCGTTGCCGAACGTGCAATCGAGCGCCATATTGCCCTCGCGGCCTAGCACGGCCCGGGGCGAGTCCGGCGTCAGCGCCTGCTGCGCATCGACCACGGCGGGCAATTCTTCGTACTCGACCAGCACGTGTTCGGCCGCATCCTCCGCTTGCGCACGCGAACGCGCTGCGATGGCGGCCACGGGGGCGCCCTGCCAGCACACTTCGTCGATTGCGAGGGGATACTGCAGACTGGCCGTCGGCATATTGAGCCCGGGCATGGCAACCTGCATCGGCTTGCAGATCCCTTCCAGATCCCCTGCGCAGACGACACGCACCACACCCGGCATGCAGGCAGCCGCGGCTGTGTCGATGGACAGGATGGCGGCATGCGCGTGCGTGCTGCGCACGAAGGCGATGTGCAGCGCGCCCGGCGCGCCGATGTCATCGACGTAGCATCCCGCACCGGCAACCAAGCGGCGCGCGTCGGCGCGTGCCACTCCTTTTCCCATGATTCCTTGCGATTCCGTCATGCCGCAATTCCGTGGCGGGCGAGCGCGACTTCTTCGATCGCGTCCACGATGGACTGATAACCGGTGCAGCGGCAATAGGTGCCGGATAGGGCATCTCGGATGGCCTCGCGCGAGAGCACCTCGCGCCGGGCCAGAATATCCGCCGCGATCATCAGCATCCCCGGCGTGCAGAAGCCGCATTGCATGGCATTGCGCCGTACGAACGCTTCCTGCAGGTCCGCAATTTCCCCCGACGACGACAAGCCTTCGATGGTCTGCACCTCGGCGCCGTCCGCCTGCACCGCGAGCAGGAGGCAGCCGCGCAGCACCTGTCCATCGACGCGCACGTGGCATGCACCGCAGACGCCGTGCTCGCAGCCGACGTGAGATCCGGTCAACCCTAAGCGTTGGCGCAGAAAATCGACCAAGGTGATTCGCGGCGCGACCTGTTCGCTGATGGCGCTTCCGTTCACCACGAAGGCGACGTCGACACTCGATTTCGATGCTTGGCTCATACCTCGCGCTCATTCAGTTGGGCCATGACGCGCTTTGCCATGGCGTACGCCTGCTGGCGCTTCGCGGCGGCGTCGCCTTGCGCGTTTTCCATCGGATCGAGTTCCGCGGCGACCGCATCGGCGATCTCCTCGATCGGCAGCTCGCCAATCTCGCGGCCTTGCGCCATGGCGTGGGCGGCGGCCGACACCCGCGGTATCGGTTCGCAGCCAAATATCACCAGGCGCAGGCTGCGGATGCCGTTGTCCTCGAGTTGCGCGGCCGCGGCGATCCCGACGATGGCGAAATCACCGCGCCGCCGGGAGAGTTCAGCGAACCCAAATCGATCGGAACTTCGTGCCGCGGGAAAACGCAGCTCGACGACGACTTCGGTCGACAGCCGCGCCGTCTCATAGAGGCCGATGAAATACTTCTCGGCCGGCACCGTGCGTCGGCCGCCGGAGTTCTGCAAAACGATGTCCGCGTTCAGCGCGAGCGCACACGCCGGAATCTCGGCCGCAGGGTCTGCGAGCGCAATGCTGCCGCAGGGAGTGCCGCGATTGCGGATCGCGGGATGGGCCACATGCGGCATGGCCAACGCCAGCAAGGGCGCGTGTTGCCGGACCATCGTCGAGCGCTCGAGTTCCACGTGCCGGATGCGGGCACCGCAGCGCACGACTCCATCGCAGTGCTCGAGCGGCGCGGAGTCCGCGACCCGATTGATGTCGATCAGCAATGTCGGGGATGACAACCGCAGACTCAAAGTCGGTACGAGACTCTGCCCGCCTGCGAGAATCTGCGCACCGTCGCCAGCCTCTTCGAGCATGGCGGCCGCCTCGATCAAGGAGTTCGGTCGCAAGTACTCGAAGGCCGACGGCTTCATCGGTCAGTCCGTCTCGGCCGATGGCGGCGCGGCGTTTCCGTTGCCCTGCTGCGCGAGCGCGTCGAGCATCAGCCGCTGCGCGAGCTCCAGCAGATGGGACATGGCCTCTTCGGCCACCGCGGCTTTGCGCGCCACCACGGCGGCTATCAGCCTTTTCCACCCCTTGACCGACAGCTGCCGGTTCGCTTCGACGCTCAATGTCTTGATGCGCACGTAGTGCACCAGCTCGTCATACAAATGGATGGCTTCTTCCAGGCGCCGGTTCTTGCCAAGCGGAAACAATGCCTGACGCAGCTTGAAATTGACTGCCAAGTAAGCTTCCGCCGACGCAGGTTTGCCGAGCGCACTGTCCGCCAACGTCCGCAGGGCCTTGAGCTCCGCCGGCGTCGCGCGCTCGCAAGCCAACCGTACCGCGTACGGCTCGAGCCGCTGGCGAATTTCGAAGACCTCGGTAATTTGTTGCTTATCGTAGACCGGGACTTTGAAGCGCCGGCCCTCGTGCACCAGTAGGCC